>CALCNY010000205.1 GCA_937897585.1 uncultured Chitinophagaceae bacterium
GTGTTTATTTAAGATGATTATTTCCTTTAACAGTAAGGATGCTTTGTTTAAAATTTTTGTTGTTTGAGCAAGCAAAAATAGGGCAAAATGGGTAAGTTAAGGATGATTTATGGAGAATTTTGAGTAGTCGTGGCTTAGTGGATTGCGATATTGCAATATCGCAATATCGCAATATTACGTCCACAGCAACAACATGACCAAATTATTGAACTGATACTTATTCACTCCCACTGAATTTTCTTCAACAAATATTTCCAACGTAAAAAACATAAAATCAATGATTTAGTTTTTTTTATCTTCAACATCTTCTAAATCCTTCAACTGAAAAACCAATCAAAACTGCCGAAGTTTACATTATCTTTGCCCCCTAATTTTTAAATCATGAAGTGGTTGAATCTCTTTATTAAATTTCGTCTTTGGCTTGGATTAGTGCTATTGGCATTGGCCGTTTATGTAAACATTGAAGCTGGTTTCTGGCCATCTTTTATCATATATTTAGTAGCAGTGATTTGCATTTTGGGTCATTTTTTATTGGGACCTATGCGTTTGATACAAAATGCTATGGAAGTTGGTGATATGGAAGAGGCAAAGAAAATAGTTGATTCTATTAAATTTCCGGGTTTATTAATCAAACCTATTCGTTCTGTTTATTACACCATTCAGGGAAATATGGCTATGGTGAATCAAGATTTAGAAGGCGCTGAAAAATTGATGAAAAAAGGTTTGTCTTTGGGTGGATCACTGACCCAACAAGCAGAAGGACCAACAAAATTGCAATTAGGTATGCTTTGTATTCAAAAAGGCGACATGAAACAAGGTGAAGCCTATATTCGTCAGGCCATCAGATCAGGCTTACCCGACAGCGAAAACAATGCTGCGGCTTATTTGCAATTATGCTCTATTATGATGAACAAAAGAGAATTCAGAGCCGCGAAAGAATACTTCAAAAAAGCAAAATCATTTAAAGCTACAACTCCTCAGATTGTAGATCAGATTAAGCAAATTGAGAAGTATATCACGAGAATGCCGGGGTAAACAATTTGGTAATGAGTTGATTTGGTAATTTGAAAATGCTATTCTTAATTACATTTTCAAATCATCAAATTTTCACATTAAACATTTCTTCTACAACTTTAAACCTGTAATCAAAAATCCCCTTCAATTGTTGCTTCACAAACATTGCATGGGCAATATCTCCAAGAATTCCGAGAGGTAGTTTATAATGCACAATATCTGTCATTTCAACACCACCTTCTACTTCTCTGAAATGATGCTGGTGATGCCAAAGTGAATAGGGCCCAAAGCGCTGCTCATCGATGAAAAACTTTTTATCTTCAACTTGTGTTATTTCTGTCATCCAGTAAATGGGTATGCCTAAAACCGGGCTCACTTTGTATTCAATGATTTGACCAGGATACATTTTATCGCCATGATGTTTGGAGATAATTTTAAATCCCAGTTTGTCAGGTGTTATTTTTTGAAGGTTTTTGGGACTGCTGAAAAAATCCCAAGCTTCGTCCATGCTGATTTTCAACAATTGAACGGTTTTGATGCTGTATACTTTGCTCATACTTTTATAACAATGCAGTTGATAAATTGTTTGGTGTAGATAAAAGTTTAAAAGGTTCAACAGGTTCAAAAAGTTCAATTAACACCTCACGATTTAGATGACTCTGAAACATTTTTCAAAAAACACCAAACACCAAACGCCAAACAATTAACTTTGTTCTCATGTCAATTCAAAGCCAAAAACTTCGCGAAAATTACGATAAAGAATATCTTAAACTTAACTCACAGCAACGCTTAGCCGTAGATACCATCGAAGGTCCGGTAATGGTAATTGCAGGTCCGGGAACTGGTAAAACACAAATATTGGCAAGTCGTATCGGTAAGATATTGTTAGATACAGATGCAGCACCCGAAAATATTCTTTGTTTGACTTACACTGACGCAGGTGTGGTGGCGATGAGAAAAAGACTACTTCAATTCATCGGTCCGGATGCTTATAAAGTAAACATTTTCACTTTTCATGCTTTTTGCAATGAAATCATTCAGGACAACCTCACACTATTTGAAAAAAATACTTTAGATCCAATTTCTGATTTAGAAAAAATTCAGTTGTTTAAAGAACTCATTGATTCACTTCCTAAAAATCATATTTTAAAAAGATACAGAGGCGATGTGTATTACGAAGCTTATCCCTTGCAGGTATTATTCAGTACGATGAAACGAGAAGGTTGGACTCAGGAATTTTTAATACAAAGCATTGATACTTATCTTAACGAACTGCCGCAAAACGATGCCTTCATTTACAAAACCAACAGAGCTGGCCAATACAGCAAAGGTGATCTTAAACCAACTTATCATGATGAAGTTGAAAAAATGGAAAAGCTCAGAGCTGCTGTAAATGAGTTTCCAAGGTTTACTGAAATGATGCGCAAAATGAATCGCTATGATTTCGACGATATGATTAATTGGGTATTAAAAGCCTTAAGAGAAAATGCCAATTTACTCGCTACTTACCAAGAAAAATATCAGTACATTCTTGTTGATGAATATCAGGATACCAGTGGTACACAGAATCAATTGGTTCAATTGTTAATTAGTTATTGGGATAAGCCAAATGTATTTGTGGTAGGCGATGACGACCAAAGTATTTATCGTTTTCAAGGAGCAAACGTGGAGAACATGTTACATTTTGCTACAACATACAGCGACGATATTTTGAAAGTAGTGCTCACAAGCAATTACAGATCGGTGCAACCCATTCTCGATACTTCAAAGGCGTTGATTGCAAAAAACAGCGACAGACTTGTTAATCAAATTGATGGATTGTCGAAAGAACTGCAAGCACAAAATGACAAGATCAAACATCTTTCTCATTTACCCATCATTCATGAATATGAAACCATTCGTTATGAAATGATTGGTGTGGTGAAAAAAACAGAAGCATTGCTTGCCGCTGGTGTGGCTCCCGGAAAGATTGGCATTATCTATAAAGAAAATAAATACGGCGAAACCATTTCACAGTACTTCAATTTAATGAACATACCGGTGTACAGTAAACGCCACATGAATGCTCTTGAGTTACCGTTGGTTCAAAAAATTATTAAGATATTAAAATACCTCGCATCCGAACATTATATTCCCAACAGTGGTGATGAAATGCTTTTCCAAATTTTGCATTTTGATTGGTTTGGTATTCAACCTATAGACATTGCAAAGACAACCATTGAAGTTGCAGACAGGAGATACAAAGAAAATAAAACTTCTATTCGCCAATTGTTGCAGGAAAAAATAAATTCACCTTCAAGAGATTTATTCAGTTCCAATATCAGCGAGCCCATGAAACGAGCTGCTGAAATCATTGAAAATTTAATTGCAGCAGTTCCCAACAACACTTTGCAAATGCTGTTTGAAGCGGTTATCAGAGAAGCAGGTGTTATCAATGCCATCATGTCGAGTGCCGATAAACACTGGCAATTACAGGTACTTACTGCCTTATTTGATTTTATAAAAGATGAAACACATAGAAATCCTTTCCTTAGTTTGCAGGAAATGGTGAACTTGATTGAGCTGATGGAAAATGAAAAAATCAGCATTCCGTTGGTGCAAATTAGTGGTTCAGAAAAAGGTGTCAACTTAATGACGGCGCATGGTTCCAAAGGACTTGAATTTGAATATGTATTTATCGTTGGCGCTAATGCTGATGTATGGGAAAAGAAAAGAGCCAATAATCGAGGTTATAAAATTCCTGATACAGTTTTTGCTTCGATTACTTCCGTGAAAGATTTTCAGGAATTGAGAAGATTATTTTACGTTGCGATTACCAGAGCTGAACAACATTTATTTATTTCCTATAGTAAATTTAAAAACGATGGCAAGGAAATAGAACCCACTATGTTCATTGCGGAAATACAAGACACTTATCAGTTACCGGTAGAAAAAATTAGTTTAGAAACTGAAGTCATAGAGCAGTTTGCTGCATTGATTTTTGGCGAAGGTGCCGCTCCGGAAATTGAAAAAATGGAAGACGATATCATCACCCCAATTCTCGACAGATTTGTGATGAATGTAACCGCACTAAACAGTTATTTGAAATGTCCTTTAGGTTTTTACTATAATAATTTTATCAGAATTCCTTCTGCAAAAAACGAGGCTACTGAATTTGGTTCTGCAGTGCATTTTGCCTTACATCATTTGTTTGATAAAATGACCCAGCATCCCAAAAAAGAATTTCCTCCTAAGCAAACGTTCATTGAGCTTTTTGATTTTTACATGAACAGACATAGAGAAAGTTTTTCTAAAGAACAATTTGAAAGAAGAACAGAACAAGGCCATGAAGTACTATCAAATTATTATGATACTTACATCCATTCATTCAACAACATAGTCTTGCTTGAACATAGTGTTTCGGGCGTTATTGAAAATGTGCCCATAAAAGGTAAACTCGACAAACTTGAATTCGATGGAAAGAACATAAACGTGGTCGATTATAAATCAGGCGATCCGGAAAAAGGATTAGATAAACTGAAAGGTCCTTCTGATAAAGTACCTAACGGCGGCGATTACTGGCGTCAAGCTGTTTTCTATAAAATTTTAATTGACAACAAACCTGGTAAAGATTGGGTTGCCGTAAGCAGTGAATTTGATTTTATTGAACCAGATAAAAAGAAAAAATACAGAAAACAAAAGTTGGTCATAACTCCTGAAGACATTACTACGGTGACACAACAAATCAAAGATACCTGGAGTAAAATTCAAAATAGAGAATTTTATACCGGTTGTGGTGATGATAATTGTTACTGGTGTCAGTTTGTGAAAACAAATAAAATGGCGATAAAACTTCATGAACAGGAAATCGAAGAAGATTAATTTAACCTCGCTGACAATGATTATTTTTGCCACTGACAAATTAAGAATTGATGAGAACTAAGTTAACGAGTGTTGTATTCATTATCGTGCTCGCTCATATATACATGTTGTTTACAGGTGGATGTGCTCAAATCGGTGCGCCTACAGGTGGTCCGAAAGATACACTAGCGCCCGTTTTGGTGAAAGCCTCACCGGAAAATAAAACCATTCAATTTAAAGGCAATAAAGTTGTACTTGCTTTTGATGAATATATCGACCTTCAGGATTTACCATCCAATTTATTGATTTCACCTGTACAGAAATACAGTCCGGTGATTTCTTACAATTTAAAAACCATTACTGTAAAATTTAAAGACACACTTTCCCCAAACACCACATATTCATTAAATTTTGGCAATGCCATTAAAGACATCAATGAAGGCAATGTGCTTAAAAATTTTAATTATGTTTTTTCTACTGGAGATTACATTGATTCTTTTGAATTGAAAGGAAAACTGTTGATGGCCGAAACAGGAAAGGTGGATAGCACAATATTAGTCTTGCTTTACAGAAATTCTCCGGACACAGCAGTGCAACACAGAAAAGCTGATTACACGGCAAGATTAAAAGGTGATGGTAGTTTTCAATTCAATTATTTACCTGCTGATCAGTTCAGCATTTATGCTTTGAAAGATGGCGATGGCAATAAATATTATAATGCCAAGTCAGAAGTCTTTGCCTTTTATAATGAAGCGGTAAATATCAATCGAAACAATCCAACTATATCATTGTTTGCTTATGCAGAAAAAACAGAACCTGCAAAAGCTCCTTCTGGTTTAGCAGGAGATAAGAAAGGAGGAGATAAGAATTTACGTTTTCAAAATAACATCAACGCAGGAAGACAAGACTTGTTGACAACTCTTGAATTGACTTGTAAAAATCCACTTAAAAAAATTGAAGTTGATTCTATTGTTTTATGTGACACTTCATTTAAAAAAATAAATGGATATACTGTTTCATTAGACAGCACCAGAAGAAAAATCATCATTGATAATAAATGGCAACCTGAAAATTTACTTAAGTTGATTGTATATAAAAATGGACTTCAGGATTCAACAGGATTAACGATGAGTAAAAACGATACGATCAATTTTATTACAAGAAGCTTAACTGAATATGGTTCATTGAAATTGAGTTTTAAGAATATTGATTTATCAAAACATCCAGTCATACAATTCATGGAAGGAGAAAGCCTCAAGTTAAAATCTGCAGTAACTTCAAACGAATGGTTTAATAAAATGATGTTGCCTGGAGAATTTGAAGTTCGTATTTTATATGATGAAAACAACAATGGCAAATGGGATGCTGGCGATTATGCAAAAAAATTACAGCCTGAAATTACACTTGCTTTACCACAAAAGATTTCTATCAAAGCCGATTGGGAAAACGAAAGAGATATTGATTTGAAGTTCTAATAAAATTCGGAATATCTTGATAACTAATTCTGCTTAAATGCTTTTATCTATTAACGACGAGTTATTTTTGCAACATGATTTTTTCATCTACTTTACTGGAAAAAGCCGTTAATGAATTTGCCAAACTTCCTGGTATTGGTAAAAAGACAGCGTTAAGACTGGTATTGCATTTGATCAAACAAGATGAAAAAGAGGTGGCGCATTTCAGTGAAACCATTGCTGAAATGAGAAATCAGATTAAGTTTTGTAACCGCTGCCATAATATTTCCGACAAAGAAACCTGTAATATCTGTGCCAATCCTTCACGCAAACAGGATATTATCTGTGTTGTTGAAAATATAAGAGATGTGATTGCCATTGAAAGCACGCAACAATTTAATGGAACTTTTCATGTGTTGGGTGGTATCATTTCGCCTTTGGATGGTATTGGTCCGGAACAATTGAATATAGAACCATTAATCAATCGAGTTGCAAAAGAGGAAACCAAAGAAATTATTTTCGCCTTAAATCCTAATATTCAGGGAGATACTACCATTTATTATATTGGCCGTAAACTAAAAGAAACACCTGTAAAGATTACCACTATTGCCCGTGGCATTGCCTTTGGCGGCGAGCTTGAATATGCTGATGAAATGACTTTAGCGAAAAGTATCAGCAATCGAATTCCTGTAGAACATTATATTTCTTCCATAAATTGATCTTTATAAGTTTTGATGTAACACAGACTTACATTATCTTTGCGCCCGTTGCAGGTGAGGATTTGTTTATTGTTCAACCCCTGCAATTCGGTCTAATTGAACTAATAAACTTCTACACATCTCTTTCTGAGGTTTATCAGCATATCAATTTTACCGCCAAACAAATTTGTTTCAAAAGTTCAATATGTTCAATTAGTTCAAAATGTTATTTAATTCCATAACCTTTTGAACCTTTTGAACCTTCTGAACTTATTTAACCTTACATAATGGCAGATATAAAAGAAATACTCAAACAACGCATTCTCATCATCGATGGCGCCATGGGTACCATGATTCAGCGTTACAAATTAGAGGAAGCTGATTACAGAGGCGATCGTTTCAAATCATGGCATAAAGATGTAAAAGGCAATAATGATTTATTAAGCATTACACAACCTGATATTATCATTGCCATTCACAAACAATATTTGGATGCAGGTGCAGATATCATTGAAACCAACACGTTCAGCAGTACGGTGATTGCGCAGGCAGATTATGACATGCAAGAAATCGCTTACGAAATGAATGTGGCTTCTGCCCAATGTGCACGTACTGCCGCCGACGCATACACGATGCAAAATCCTGATAAACCAAGATTTGTTGCTGGTGCTATTGGTCCATTAAATAAGACATTATCGCTTTCGCCTGATGTCAACAATCCCGGTTACAGAGCTGTAACTTTTGATGAAGTAGTGGCTGCTTATGAAGAGCAAGTTAGAGGTCTGGTTGAAGGTGGCGTTGATTTACTTTTAGTAGAAACAATATTCGATACGTTGAATGCTAAAGCAGCCATTTTTGCGATTAAGAATTTCTTCAGCAGTAACAATCTTCCGGAATTGCCAATCATGATTAGCGGTACCATTACTGATGCGAGTGGCAGAACATTAAGTGGTCAAACACTCGAAGCGTTTTATGTTTCATTAGTTCACGCGAATCCATTGAGCATCGGTTTGAATTGTGCTTTAGGTGCTCGTGAGATGCGACCACATATCGAGGAGTTATCGTCTATTGCTAAGTGTTATACCTCTGCTTATCCAAATGCCGGATTGCCAAATGCTTTTGGAGAGTATGATGAGCAACCACATGAAACAGCGCATATCGTTGAAGAATGGGCCAAAGAAGGATTTTTAAATATAGTAGGAGGATGCTGTGGTACAACACCAGATCATATTAAGCATATTGCGGATGAAGTGAGTAAATATAAACCAAGGGAATTGCCAATATTTGGTTCTTAGTTTAAAAGGTTCAATAAGTTCAAGAGGTTCAAACAACTTTTTGAACTTATTAAACCTCTTGAACCTCTTAAACAATTTAAACATGACACAACACATACAACCTTATCTCCGTCTCAGCGGCCTAGAACCACTAATCGTTCGTCCGGAAACAAATTTTGTGAATGTTGGTGAACGAACCAACGTAACCGGAAGTAAGAAATTTGCCCGATTAATCAGAGAAGGACTTTATGAAGAAGCATTATCAGTTGCTCGTCAGCAAGTAGAAAGTGGCGCACAGGTAATTGATATAAATATGGATGACGCCTTGTTGGATGGCGTTGCAGCGATGACGACCTTTTTAAATCTGGTACAATCAGAGCCTGATATTGCTCGCATTCCGATTATGATTGACAGTAGTAAGTTTGAGATAATCGAAGCTGGATTGAAATGTGTACAAGGAAAATGTATTGTAAACTCCATCTCCATGAAAGAAGGAGAACAGAAATTTATTGAGCAAGCAATTATCTGTAAAAACTTTGGTGCAGCGGTTATAGTAATGGCATTCGATGAAGTGGGACAGGCTGACACCAAAATCAGAAAAGTTGAAATTTGTCACAGAGCTTATAAAATCTTGACAGAGCAAGTTGGCTTTGCACCTGAAGACATCATTTTTGATCCCAATATTTTTGCTATTGCTAAAGGTATTGAAGAACATAACAATTACGCTGTTGATTTCATTGAAGCTACAAGAGAAATAAAACAACTGATGCCGTTGACTAAAGTAAGTGGCGGTGTGAGTAATGTTTCCTTTTCTTTCAGAGGCAATGATCACGTGAGAGAAGCCATCCACAGTGTGTTTCTTTTCCATGCTATCAAAGCCGGTATGGATATGGGCATTGTTAATGCAGGACAATTGGTTATTTATGATGAAATAGAACCTACCTTAAAGCAGCTATGCGAAGACGTTATTCTCAATAAAAATAATGATGATAACGGCGCGACAGAAAGATTAATTGCTTTCGCAGAAACCGTAAAAGCGAAAGGCAAGGAAATTGTAAAAGATGAAAGCTGGAGAAATGAATCTGTAGAAAAAAGAATGGAACATGCCTTGGTTCATGGCATCACAGAATATATTGATACCGATACCGAAGAAGCGAGATTGAAATATCCCAAGCCACTGGACGTGATCGAAGGTCCGTTGATGGCGGGTATGAATATAGTAGGGGATTTATTTGGAGCCGGAAAAATGTTTTTACCTCAGGTGGTAAAGAGTGCGCGTGTAATGAAAAAAGCAGTAGCTGTTCTTACTCCTTATATCGAACAAGAAAAAGCAGACAGAATTTTAAACAACATCGGTGGTGCTGAAGAAAAAGGTCCGGCTAAAATATTATTGGCTACTGTAAAAGGCGATGTTCATGATATCGGAAAAAACATTGTAGGTGTTGTATTGGGTTGTAATGGATACGAAATTATCGATTTGGGTGTTATGGTTTCAGCGGATAAAATTTTAACTGAAGCCAGAAAAAATAACGTTGATATTATTGGATTGAGTGGCTTGATAACTCCTTCATTGGATGAAATGGTACACATCGCCAAAGAGATGAAGCGATTGAATATGAACATTCCATTGTTAATTGGTGGTGCCACAACCAGCAGAATGCACACAGCTGTTAAGATAGCTCCTGAATATAATGATGGTGTGGTACATGTTCTTGATGCATCTCGTAGTGTAACCGTTGCTGGTAGTTTGTTGAGTAAAGACCAAAAAGATAATTTCTTATCAGACATCACAAAAGAGTACACTCAATTACAAGCTGATTTCGGAAATAAAAAATCTGCCAAACAATTATTGCCATTTGCCACTGCTCAAGAAAAAACTGCCAATATCAACTGGAATGGGTTTTCTCCTGTAAAGCCCAATTTCACTGAAACCAAGCTATTCGATAATTATTCAATTGCTGAAATTGCAACTTATATCGATTGGCAGCCTTTCTTCATCGCATGGGAAATGCATGGAAAATTTCCTGCTATTTTAACTGATCATGTGATTGGAAAAGAAGCTACTAAATTGTATGAAGATGCACAGGTCTTGTTGAAAAAAATTATTGAAGAAAATTGGCTTTCCGCAAAAGGTGTTGTAGGATTCTGGGAAGTCAATAAAGTAGGGCCTGATAGCGTTGTTGTAAAAGATAAAAATATTCAACTTGAATTTTTAAGACAACAAATCAAAAAAGCAGAAGGTCAACCTAATTTATCATTGGCTGATTTTATACATCCGAATCAATCTGATTATATGGGTGCTTTTTCTGTAACCATTCAAGGCATAGAAAAACATATCAAAGCTTTTGAAGAGAAGCTTGATGATTACAACAAAATAATTTTACAGGCGCTTGCAGACAGATTAGCAGAAGCTTTTGCTGAATTACTGCATCACAAAACCAGAACCGAATTCTGGGGTTATGCAAATGATGAGCAACTTTCTAATGAGCAATTGATTAGTGAAGATTATTTAGGCATTCGTCCAGCACCAGGTTATCCTGCTTGTCCTGATCACACAGAGAAATACAAATTGTTTGATTTGCTGGGAGGCGAGGAAGCCACTGGTATTCACTTAACAGAGTCATTGGCTATGTATCCGGCATCATCTGTTTGTGGTTGGTATTTCGCTCATCCCGAAAGCAAATATTTCGGTGTTGGTAAAATTGAAAAAGACCAACTTGAAGATTATGCGCAAAGAAAAGGTATGAACATTGAAGAAGCAACAAGATGGTTAAGACCTATTTTGGAATAAATCCAGATTTTGAGCTTGAAAACCATAATAAAAAAACTCGCTAATTATGAAATTATCTTTAGCGAGTTTTTTATATAGTAATCTTTTTCAACATTGAAAGCATCAATTGAACATGCCTTCCAGTTTTTTCTCATTCATGATCGTGATATGACCATCTTTAATATCAATTAATTTTTCGTTTTTGAAATCACTTAATGTTCTGATAAGTGATTCTGTAGCTGTACCTGCAATATTGGCGAGGTTTTCTCTGCTGATATCGATTCTGAAATTTTCAGGATTGCCGTTTACATGATATTTATTTTTTAATGCCATCAATGCATCAGCAACTTTTTTTCTTAAAGAGTTATAAGCAAGATTTAGTAAATGGTGTTCTTTATCAGCAATGTTTTTAGCAAGTAGGTTAATAAATTTTTGTGCTACTTCTTTGCTGTTACTTAATAACTCTTCAAATTCTTTTTTTGGAATGATAGCGATTTCACAATCATCAATAGCTTCTGCAGTTTCTCTGTATACACTTCCTTGAAGCAATGCGATATGTCCAAGAAAATCACCCGCAGAATATAAATCGGTTACTAGTTCTTTACCGTCATCATTTGATTTGAACGTTTTTATTTTTCCACTTAATACATAATATAATTGAGTAGGATGGTTTCCTTCTTTGTAAATAACTTGTTTTTTCTTGTAAGTATTGGTGCTTCTGTTTTCAACCATTGCTTTTATAGCATCACCACCCGAACTTTCGAGGATAAGCTGGTGAACACCATCCATGTCTTTTGAGAATTCCTTTTTAAGTAAGTCTACTTTTTTAAGTCGGCTGTCAACTGCATTTAATAATTCTGTAGCATCAAATGGCTTGGTGATATAATCATCAGCGCCTAATTCCATTCCTTTTCTAAAATCATTTCTTTCTGTTTTAGCGGTAAGAAAAATGAAAGGAGTGTTTTTAATTTCTTCTTGTTTTTGAATAGCATGAAGCACACCATAACCATCGAGCACTGGCATCATGATATCACAAATTATTAAATCCGGTTTTACATCAATAGCTTTTTCTACTCCCAGCTTTCCATTAGGAGCAGTAAAAACATTATACATCGCCAGCTCAAGAATTTCAGCTGTATTTTCTCTGATTTCGTCGTTGTCTTCAATCAATAAAATTGTTTTCATGTTTGTAATTTTAAATTGTTAAGAAATGACACCTATGTTTCCAAAGAATTAATCTATAGATTGATGTGCAATTAATATA
>CALCNY010000206.1 GCA_937897585.1 uncultured Chitinophagaceae bacterium
GATTACGTTGTCGATAGCTGTTAAGTTTCTTATTAAATAGTAGGTGACTATTATCTTAGATAAATAAATTGCAGGTTTGCAACATGCTCAATTGGAGAAATTGGTATACGCATTACCTTCAGGTAGCAGCACCGCGAAGTGTGATGGTTCGAACTGTGTCATCCAAAAATCAAATCGTTAGATTTAAGCTGATTCTTCAAAGAATCGGCTTTTGTGAGCGCAGAATCCAGATTATTTAAATTGCTAACTGCTTGATTGTACAAATCATTTAGAGAATCTTCTGATAATAAACCTGCCGAAAAAGTATCGTGATTTACAATTGGCGGTTTATATTTCTCCCTGCCGTAATTGTAGCCCCAAGTCCATAATAATGCCAATGACACTACAATTAGCAATAATGATAATATTAATAGCAGTAATGATTTAGTGTCTTTCATTATGTTGCAGTAATAGTGGTATAGATTTTTAAAATAATTCGCTTATTATTCTGGAGATAAAGTCTGATTAACATAAGCGCTGATCCATCCCACTTGTCCGTTTTTTACGAAATAAAACTGCTTCTTTTCATAAACTCCTTCAAATTGGCGCATGATTTTTAATAACAGTCCTGTACCAGACATTAATGCTCTTTGATCAAAAACTTTGTTTACTTGTTTTACAACGGAGCCAATTTGTTTTTTATCAATGTTATTATCAGTTATATTTTTTAGAATGGCAGAGTCTGATAATGAAGCATAGTTCTTATAAATACGCTGACTGAAATTAACTACATCGTCGTATGTTACAGGAATTACAGGATTATCGGCCAATTCAGGAAATATCAATGTTGCAGTTGCCCAAGCGATACCACCACTGAAAGCGATATTGTCACTCATATTATATGCGCCGCTGACATTTACAGCGTAGGTGATTTCTTCTTCGGCAGGGCCTGCTAACACGCGATTCATTTGTCTATTGAAATTATCAAGAGATTTATCTTCATCTAATCTTTTCTCTGTTGCATTTGAGATGCTTTTTGTACCCCAGGTCAACTGAAATAGCTTGAAATCCTTAGTGTTTCCAGATGGGAAATAACCGCCTTTGGTATTTCCACTACCTATGTCTATTAAAAATGTAGTATATCTTTTGGCGGCAGGAACGATACCCAAGTGAGATAATCTTGCTTCATCCATAACTTCAATGGGCATCATTTTTCTTTGAGGTTCGTTTATAGCTTTTCTAAATGAATCCGCCATATTTAATATCCACTGGGTTTTATTTTCTCTTTCTGCTACTACTTTAACACCGCTACTAAATACCGTAAAGATTCTGTCAGGTGGAATCTGATAATTCAAATTTGCTGCCTTATAAAGGCCGCTTAAGCCCATTAAGGTGTTATTGAATGATTCTTTAGTAAAAGAAATGAAATCGGTGTTTACAGAAGTATCTTTTACGATTTTGAAGTTGCCATTTTTTAATCCACTGCCGGTAATTTCTACCATACTCATTTTCACCCCTTTAGAGCCGACTTCAATTCCGGCGTAGATGTTTGCACCTTGTAAATTGGGTTTTATGCTATTTTGAGCAGATAATGAATAGCAGGTTCCAGATAAAAAAAGGAACAATGAGGTAAGGCTACGGAAGGTTAATTTAGCTAGCATTTTAATAGGTTATTTTTTGCAAAGACTAAGATACTCAATGAAATTTCAAAATCCACATTTATTGAAGGAAAAGTTTTAAAAAGTTTTTTTATTTGATTAAATAACATTGAATATCAAATTATTAATAACAATACCTTTATTTTAATTAAATGTGGAAAACTCGATTTTTTCAATAAGTAGAAATTCTAAGCCTTTTATTTCAATGAATATTATCTATAATTATGAAAATCAGATTATTGTAATTATTGTCTCAAATTATATTAATGATATAATATTATTAATCTTCCAAAATTACCGAAATCATTTTATCACCAGCCTGAATTTGATCAACTACTTCTAAGCCATCAATCACCTTTCCAAAACAAGTATGTACGCCATCTAAGTGTTTTGTGTTGTTTCTATTGTGACAAATAAAAAATTGAGATCCTCCTGTATTTAACCCACGATGTGCCATTGAAAATACACCTCTGTCGTGGATTTGTTTTACACCTTTAGTTTCACATGGAATTGAATATCCAGGTCCTCCACTTCCGGTTCCGTCTGGACAACCACCTTGAATTACAAATTCTGGTATAACTCTATGGAAGCTCAATCCGTTGTAATATCCAGATTGTATTAATTTTTTGAAGTTATTTACAGTGATCGGAGCATCATCATCATATAATTCGAATGAGATTACACCTTTGTTGGTTTGGATTTTTCCTTTCGTCATTTTCATTTCGCTCATGATTTTTTAAGTTTTAGAATGCAAAAATAATTGATATGACATGATTGAAATAAAAAAACTTACAGTTTTGGCTGTAAGTTTTTAAAGGCATTTGCCTGTTTTAGGTTAGCAACGGCTTTGTAACTCACACCGGGATATATTGATATCCTGGTATTATTTACATTTATCCCTATTAATAAAAAATAATGAAGTGGTGCACCCCTGTTTCTGTTGCCCATTGGCAGGAACCGATGAATTACCAAGGTCATTTTGTGGCCTTGGGGTCTTGTTTTG
>CALCNY010000207.1 GCA_937897585.1 uncultured Chitinophagaceae bacterium
TATTGTTCAAGCAAATGGTGGCTGGTGTTGGTTTATAGGAACACCCAGAGGAAAGAATCATTTATTTGATTTATTTAATCTAGGACAAACAGAAAACAAAGAATGGAAGAGTTGGCGATTAAAAACAAAAATTTTAAATTTGCATAAAATAATACCATCATGGCATTTAATACGATTCTAAAGATTTTTCTTCCTAAAGACAGAGTTTTTTACCAACTATTTGAAAACGTTTCTGAAGTACTTGTGAAAATGGGTGCTAGACTGAAAGATGTTGTGAGTGAGCCTGATTTTGAACAAAGGGCAATATTGATAAAAGAAGTTGAGGACATGGAGCACATCAATGATGATTATACACACCAAATATTTACAGAATTGGGTAAGAATTTTATTACTCCTTTCGACAGAGAAGACATTCACTATCTGGCTACTTCATTAGATGACATCGCTGATTATATTTATGCTTCAGCAAAAAAAATTAATTTCTATCATGTAGATCCAAATGATACAGGGATTCAAAAAATGGCTGACCTTATTGCATTAGGTTGTATACAGGTACACAAGGCCGTTACTGAGTTGCGCAACATGAAAAACATGCGCCAAATCACAGATGCATTGGTGGCCATCAACAGTCTTGAAAACCAAGCTGATGATATTTTTGACACGAGCATTGAAAGACTTTTCGCTACAGAACCTGATGCAAAAGAAGTGATCAAGAAAAGAGAAATTTATCAGATTATGGAAATCGTGACTGATAAATGTGAAGACGCTGCTAATGTAATTGAATCCATTATCATCAAGTACGCGTAATCTTAATTCAGTTTTTACCATTCAAGAGTATCTGCCAAAATTAATTTATGAGTTTTCTTATCGTCATTATTGCCTTAGCACTTCTGTTTGATTATATCAACGGATTTCATGATGCTGCTAATTCTATTGCCACTGTTGTTTCTACAAAAGTGTTAACTCCAGGTCAAGCTGTTGTTTGGGCTGCATTATTCAATTTTGTTGCTTATTTTATTTTTAAAGACCATGGTGTTGCCAACACTATTGCCAAAACAGTTAAGCCTGAAATTGTTTCAGGACATGAAATGCTTTTGGTCATTTTTTCAGGATTGTTATCAGCCATATTTTGGAATTTATTTACTTGGTGGTTTGGTATTCCTTCATCTTCATCTCATGCATTGATTGGAGCTTTTGCAGGTGCGGCTATTGCTTACCGTGGGTTTGACGCAATCAACTCTGAGCCTATTTTAAAAACGATTTCTTTTATTCTATTGGCACCAATTATCGGTATGATTATCGCTTTTATCATATCCCTTTGGTTTATTCATTCATTTAAAAAAGGATGGATGCCAAAAATTATCGCCTTATTGGTTTTTATTGGCGTGTTTTTGTTTTTGAGAAATAATCTGGTTACAGATCCATCAAAACTTAAAACTCATTTTTCTAGTTATCCCATGAAAATTATTTTCACTGCTTCTAATTTCAAATGGCTACTATTATCCAGTATACTTGTGATTATGGCTAGTTTTACCTTGTTTTTGAATGGACTCAATGCCCATAACGCCAACGCCTGGTTTAAGAGATTGCAACTTGTTTCATCTGCGGCTTTCAGTATTGGTCATGGTGGTAATGATGCCCAAAAAGTAATGGGAATTATTATGGCCGCATTAATTGCCTATAACCCGAGTGTTTACAGTCTTGATCATATGGTTTGGTGGGTTCCACTGGCTTGTTATGCAGCTATTGCATTGGGTACTATGAGTGGTGGTTGGAAAATTGTAAAAACAATGGGAACCAAAATCACCAAAGTAACCCCATTTGAAGGCGTTGCCGCTGAAACAGCTGGTGCTATAACTTTGTTTTTAACCGAAGCCATGAAAATACCTGTAAGTACTACACATACCATTACAGGTTCTATCATTGGCGTAGGAGCAACAAAGAGATTATCTGCAGTAAGATGGGGCGTAACCGTTAATTTGTTATGGGCTTGGATACTTACTATTCCGATTAGTGGTTTGCTCGCTGCTTTGTTTTATGTAATCGTTCATTATTTTTACCCTCACTTGTAAAAATATACCTATAAAGTTTCAGCTTCATCATTGTTTTTTACTTTCTTTGCGGGAGGAGAAAATTTTATTAAAGAAATCATTCCGATTGCTTTTCTTTCCAGCTCTACTAAAGTCATTTAATTAATGAAAAAAATTCTGGTTACAGGTGGTTGTGGATACATTGGCTCACACACTATTGTGGATCTGATTCAACATGGCTATGAAGTTATTTCAGCTGATAATAACAGTCGTAGCAATTTGGAAATTTTAAATGGTGTTGAAAACATTATCGGAAGGAAAATAAAAAACTATCACGTAGATCTTTGCATTTTTGATGACACGCATGCCATCTTTCAAGAAAATCCTGACATCATCGGCATTATTCATTTTGCAGCTTACAAGGCCGTGGGTGAATCTGTTGAAAATCCACTTCTGTATTTCTATAATAACCTGAATTCATTAATCAATATTCTTCGTTGTTGTGAAGAATTTGCGGTTCCCAATTTTGTGTTTTCTTCTTCATGTACTGTCTATGGAAATCCTGATAGCAGTCCGGTTACTGAAGATTCGCCAATGAAAAAAGCAGAATCTCCTTATGGCTCTACAAAACAAATGGGAGAAGAAATAGTACAACAAACAGCCAACAGTAATCACATTCAATCTATATTATTAAGATATTTCAATCCTGTTGGAGCGCACCCTTCAGGAGAAATTGGAGAAATTCCTTTAGGCAGACCTGCTAATCTTGTGCCAGCCATCACACAAACTGCAATTGGCAAATTACCTCAGATGCAAGTTTACGGTAACGATTACCCGACAAGAGATGGTTCTTGCGTAAGAGATTATATTCATGTATCTGATATCGCTCACGCACACACGCTAGCATTGGATTTTCTTATCGCTGAAAAAAACAAAACCAATTGCGAGATTTTCAATCTGGGTACCGGTAACGGATACACGGTACTTGAAGTTATCGATACTTTTGAAAAAGTAAGCGAACAAAAATTAAATTACACTATTTCAGGACGCAGAAACGGAGACATCATAGGCATCTTTGCAAACAACGAAAAAGCAAAACAGGTTTTAGGCTGGAATCCAACTTACAACCTTGAAGACATGATGCTTACCGCTTGGAACTGGGAAAAAAAATTAGCAAACAAAAACTCTATATAATCAATATGTTATCGTCAATACAATCAACTGGAAATAAAGATACAAGAAGCGGTTTCGGAGACGGGATTTTAGAAGCTGCGAGAGAAAATGAAAATATCATCGCCCTTACTGCAGATTTAGCGGGTTCGTTAAAACTCAATGGCTTCATCAAAGAATTTCCTGAAAGATTTGTGCAATGTGGTATTGCTGAAGCAAATATGATAGGAGTTGCTGCCGGTTTGACCATTGGCGGTAAAATTCCATTCACAACCACATTCGCTAATTTTTCTACGGGAAGAGTTTACGATCAAATCAGACAAAGTGTTGTTTACAGCGGTAAGAACGTAAAAATTTGTGCCTCTCATGCAGGCCTTACACTCGGAGAAGATGGTGCCACACACCAGATTCTTGAAGACATTGGCCTGATGAAAATGCTACCAGGCATGACCGTTATCGTTCCTGCAGATTATAACCAAACTAAAGCAGCTACCAAAGCCATTGCTAATTACGAAGGACCTGTTTATCTCCGTTTTGGTCGCCCGGTATGGCCGATTTTTACAAAAGAAGAAGATTTTGTTATTGGGAAAGCACAGGTTTTAAACGAAGGAAATGATGTTTCAATTTTTGCCTGTGGTCATATGGTATGGCTTGCAGTAGAAGCCGCCAGAATTCTTGAAGCTAAAGGTATTACGGCAGATGTGATTAATATTCATACGATCAAACCTATAGATAAAGAAGCCGTTTTGAAATCCATTCAAAAAACAGGATGCGCTGTTTCTGCTGAAGAACATAATATAATCGGCGGATTGGGAGATTCGATTGCTCAAGTTGCTGCCACATCATGTCCTGTACATCAGGAGTTTATTGGTACAAAAGATACTTTTGGCGAAAGCGGAAAACCTGCAGAATTATTGGTGAAATACGGATTGGATGCTGCAAATATAGCGGCGGCGGCGGAACGTGCGATGGGAAGGAAAAAGTAGGTGGGTAGGCTAGATAGGCTGGATAGGCTAGATATTGGATATTGGATGATTAGCTACTTAAACCTTGCTCATAAATCATGGTCTGATGCGGGCTTTATTTATTTTTCCTTATGGCTATATTCCCTGATGATAACGAATTGGTTTTTCAGTTTAAAAATGCGTCCAATAAGGAAGTACCCTTTACTCACATCATCAAAAAATATCAAGAAAAATTATACTGGCATATCAGAAGAATGGTTGTTGAACATGAAGATGCCAACGATGTACTGCAAAATATGTTTATCAAAGTTTGGAAGCACTTAGATAATTTCAGAGAAGATTCGCAGTTATATACCTGGCTTTACAGAATTGCGACTAATGAATCACTCACCTTTCTTGAACAACAGAAAAAACGCCGAGCTCTTTCATTAAATGATGATGAAGGCATTTTAATCAATAAAATTCAATCAGATAAACATTTCGATCCCAACAAACTAGAATGGAAATTACAGATAGCTATGCAACGATTACCCGAAAAACAAAGGATCGTTTTTAATTTGAGATATTATGATGAAATGCCTTATGAAGAGATGAGCAGGGTGCTGCAAACTAGCGAAGGGGCTCTTAAAGCAAGTTATCATCATGCGGTAAAAAAAATTGAGGACTATATATTAAATCATTAAACATAAAACTTAAAGATCAGTCTTAGCAAGCCATGCGAAAAAATCAGGAAATACAAAATGAGTTACATGAATTGAGTCCCGAACTCGCAAGAATTCCGTTTACCCAAGTTTATGAAACACCTGAAGGATATTTTGAGCAATTGCCCATTTCCCTGTATAAACATATTGAAGAAGATTCTATACAAGAGATTCCTGAAGATTATTTTGAAAAATTACCCAATGAAATCTTGTCTAAAATCAACAATACAAAATCGGTAATTTCAATACAAAAAAAATATTTTTATTTCAAAATTGCAGCTGCTGCAGTTGTCGCAGGAATTTTAGGATTGGGTTTAATTTATTTTCTGAATCAGAAAAAAACAGAAACGCCTCCAGCTTATGTGAAAAATATTGACTCAACAGAAATTTATGCTTCTTTAAACAGCAGTAATTTGGAATCCCAAATCAATAATCTTAACGAAGAAGATGTCATCAGCTATCTTGAAGACAATGGACATGATGTGAATGCGGCTTTAGTGGCTTCTTTGGGTGAAGACAATACAGAAAATGATAGCCAAGTTACAGAAATACAAGCGCATGAAGCCATCAATGAAATTCAAATTAAAAAGTAAAAAGTAGCAATTAAAATTAATTTTTACTTTTTTACTTTGACCTAAATAAAACATATGAAATATTTATTTTCAATACTCTTTTTATTAGCTGCATTTACCTCGGATGCACAACAATCTTTTAAAGATGAAAAGCAAAATAAAAAAGAACAAAAGCAAAAAATCAAAGCGCTTTATGCAGCTTATATGACACAGGAATTGAAGCTCGATGAAAATGATGCAAAAAAATTCTGGCCAGTGCAAGAGCAATACAGTTCTGAAATTAAATCCGTAAATAAAACGCCCCAAATTACAGAAATTGAGCGCGAAGAAGCTACCCTTAACATCCGAAAAAAATACAATGAAAAGTTCTCTAAATTAATCGGCAGAGAACGTACAGATTTATTCTTCAAAAAAGACAAAGAGTTCAGAAACAAAATGGTGGAAGGACTTAAAAAAAAGAGAATGGAAAAACGAGGTGGTAAGAAAAATCAAGAATAA
>CALCNY010000208.1 GCA_937897585.1 uncultured Chitinophagaceae bacterium
TATTTTACCTTCGCGCCATTACATCACTACTATTCTTAAAAATCACTTCCTTTACTTAAAAACACTCCAAAATATTTAGTGCGAATTACAATAGCTTAATTATAAAAAGTAAGGCAAATAAAGACTATATTAAAAAATGAAACTACAAGATCAACTCCTCGCCCGCAGTGAAAACAAATGCGAACTATGTGCTGCTGAAACTGACATACAATTATACGAAGTCCCTCATGCCAAATACAATGATGAAGACGGATGCTTCATGATATGCAAAAAATGTCTGACACAAATTGATAAAAAAGAAGAGCTGGACAACAAACATTGGTCTTGTTTAACAACAGCCATGTGGAGTGAAGTGCCCGGAGTTCAAGTGGTTGCCTGGAGAATGCTAAATAGATTAAAAGATGAAAGTTGGGCAGCAGAAAATCTCGACATGATGTATCTCGATGACGAAAGATTAGCTTGGGCAAAAGCCACTGGAGATCACGAAAATGGTTCCGCTGTAGATTTACATCGTGACGCAAATGGTCATCAATTGCAAAATGGCGATTCGGTGGTGCTTACAAAATCATTAGATGTAAAAGGTTCGACTCTAAATGCTAAAATGGGAACTGTGGTGAAAAATATTCGATTGGTTGATGAAAATACCGAACAAATTGAAGGTAAAGTTGAAGGGCAGTTGATTGTGATATTGACTAAATATGTGAGGAAGCAGGGGTAGAAGTGGGAAATGTAAAATAATAATTGTAGAAGTGTTTTTCAGAAAAGAAATTGGGAAGTTTCTCAAGAATCAAGAACCCCAGGCCCTTTCAGTCCCCCAAAGTGTAAATGAAAACAACACTTTTGCGCCTTTGCATCCTTGCGGGCTTTGCGTGAAACTTATTTTTACTACTTTGTGCCTTCGTGTCTCCGTGGCAAATAATCTCCACGATGAAAATAATTCGTTAATTCGTGGTTATACAAAATCAATACTTCACTCTATCTGCAAAAGGCGTTCCTGCAGAAAAAACAAATTCATCCAC
The DNA here is from genome assembly GCA_937897585.1 of uncultured Chitinophagaceae bacterium. Classification (GTDB taxonomy): domain Bacteria; phylum Bacteroidota; class Bacteroidia; order Chitinophagales; family Chitinophagaceae; genus Ferruginibacter. Next base: position 1,020 of record CALCNY010000208.1, read on the forward strand.
AGCAGATTGATTTATTTTCCCGTCTTTTACCAACTTGTTCTTCACTATAAATTTGGCAAGATGAATTTCTTTGATACCGGTAAAATCTGTTTCTGCTTTTTGTTTGGATGAGAAAAAAACAAACTCAAAATATCTTACAGTTCCTTGTGGATTTGCTTTGCTGACTTCAACAGGAGAATTAAAATCTCTGTAATTGACTTTAAATAATTTATTTCCTTCTAAATCAAGTATATCATAATGGCAATCTGTTGCACCAAATCCGCAACCGCTTCTTTCAATCTTGAAAACTTTTGCTCCATCAACAATGACTTCATCTGTTTTTTTATCGAAGTCTACATCCTGAGCAATACCAAAAAATGGAACAATGAAAAGTAATGCAAATAATATTTTTTTCATTTTTTAAAATTTAGATGTCGCGAAAATAATAAAAAATCAATTTAAAGAAGCGACAAAGACTTCATAAAGCGAATCGAAATATTTTTTTGTGGGAAAGTAAAAATTCTCGGGCTTAATATATTTCAATAATTTTTTGGCTTCAGTTTTTCTATCCAAATTTACAAGCGCTAAACCCTGGTACAAATACAATTGACCATAGTAGCCTTTCCAAATAAATTCATTGTGTTTTTTAAAATCATGTAAAGCAATGGCGCTTAGATTCAGTAGTTCATTATATGATTTAATTTGCCAAAAACCATCACAAGCAAAATAATGGAAGCCGGGAAATTCTTTGAAAAGTCCTGTTTCATTTCTTGGCATTTTTGTTTCTATCTTAAAGATTTCTTCTGTGATTTTTTTTACATTGGTTTTATTGAATTGATAGCTAGCAATGAGTTGAACCTGATAGTATCTTCCTAAAACAAACGGATGAAGTTTTTTGTTTTTATTAAAAAGGTCAGATATCGTCTCCCATTTATTTTTCATTAATTTGACATTGTTATTGAAAACTGCACCTAGGAATAAAACGCAGTTAGCAAATATTTTTCCTTCGTATGACTTCTCGTGTAAAAGATATTTTTCATATCCTTTGTATTGAATGGTACTAAGTAATTCATAATCCGGAAACAAATCAAAATAAAATCTTCTGCCATTTTCGTTTTTTGCCAATGGTTCCATTACCTGTTCTAAAATAGACAAATCGTTTTTGAGTTGCAAAGCGATTGTTCTGCAAGCCGCATGAAATGTTTTGTCGTCTTTATTTATTTTTTCAAAGTGAAGAGGTTCGAAAAAATTCAGGATGAAATCGGCAAGACTTGAACTTTTTGATTTTTTATTGAAATGTGCTGCATATTGTTTTAATATTTTAATGGTATCGTAAGAAGGAGAAAATTCACTTTTAGTAAAACCAAAAAAGCGCTTCAATGTGGTGGCTGAAATATAATCTCCTGTAACATTTAAAACATGAAATGACAATTTAGTGCAGTCAACCGCATTGTGTATAGCAATTTCTCCATTGGATTTGATAGAAGTAATAATGTTACTGATTTCTTCTTTAGTTATGGGGTTCGGTTTTCTAGCCATTAAACAAATATAAATGCTAAAATTATGATGTGTTGTTGTTTTTTAATGGCCATTAATGGAAATTAATGAGAACGAGATTCTTTTTAATTTTAAGTTTGTTTATATGGTTCTAAAGCTAAAGGGCTGACTCAGAAAAAGAGTCAGCCTTTTTTATGGATTTTTAAAATAAATCACTGAATTATTTGTCATCAATATTTTATTTGAACAAAATATTTACTGAAAATCAATTATTTACAAACGGCCCCTAAAAAATACTTGCCAAAAACTTGGTGAAAACAAATCAATCACCCTACCTTCGCCATCCAAAATTTAATAATGCTGCGGGGATAGCTGCAGCTACAACTAAAAAACAAAAAAATGAGCAAATTACATTTCACCACTAAACATGCGAACGAGGCTACCGTTAAACGCAACTGGTACGTTGTAGACGGTACTAATCAAACCGTTGGTCGTATGTGCGCAAAAATTGCGACTGTTCTCCGTGGTAAGAACAAAGCCTATTACACACCTCACGTTGACTGTGGCGATTTCGTTGTTGTAATCAACTGCGAAAAAGTAAAATTCACCGGCAATAAAATGCAGGATAAAGAGTACTTGACTTTTAGTGGCTACCCAGGTGGTCAGAAAGGTGAAGCGGCTCAGGATCTTTTAAAACGTCGTCCTGAAGTAGTTATCGAAAGAGCTATCAAAGGTATGTTACCTAAAAATCGTTTAGGTCGTAAGATGTACAAAAAATTATTTGTTTATGCAGGTGCTGAACATCCACATGGTGCTCAAAAACCAGCTGAATTAACATTCCCAATCATTAAATAATTAACCTGGTATCGGGTTACTGATACTCAATATAAATAAATGGAAAAGCAAAAAAACGCAGTCGGCCGTAGAAAAGAAGCTGTTACCCGTGTTTTCCTTTCAAAAGGTGACGGAAAAATTACAGTTAACGGAAAAGACTATAAAACTTATTTCCCGCTGGTGTATTTACAAAACCAAGTAGAAGCTCCTTTGAAATTGAGCGAGCTTACTGGTAAATACGATATCCTTATCAATGCTGCCGGTGGTGGTGTGAAAGGACAAGCAGAAGCAGCAAAATTGGGCATTTCAAGAGCATTAATTGATATTAATCCTGAGTTGCGTCCTGTTTTAAAAGCAGCTGGTCTATTAAAACGTGACCCTCGTTCTGTTGAGCGTAAAAAACCAGGTCGCAAGAAAGCAAGAAGAAGCTTCCAGTTCAGCAAGCGTTAATATTATTTCGTTTCGTGTTTGGTGTTTGGTGTTTTATACATCAAACTCCAAACGCCAAACTCCAAACAACTTTAAAAAAATTATAAATGGAAAATACATCATTACAACAGCAACTTTTGGAAGCAGGTGTTCACTTTGGTCACTTGAAGAAAAAGTGGAATCCAAAAATGCTTCCTTACATTTTTGCAGAGAAAAAAGGTATTCATATCATCGACTTGAACAAAACAGTTGAAGGTATGCAAGAAGCTGCAGCAGCAATGAAAGCTATTGCTCGCAGTGGTAAAAAGATCATGTTTGTTGCTACTAAAAAACAAGCTAAAGAAATCGTTTCTGAATGTGCAAAGCGTGTAAACATGCCATACGTAACTGAACGTTGGTTAGGTGGTATGTTGACCAATTTCAATACTGTTCGTAAGAGCGTAAAGAAAATGCAAAGCATCGAAAAATTATTAGCTGACGGAAGCGCAGAAAATCTAACTAAAAAAGAAAGACTGACTTTAACCAGAGATAAAGAAAAAATGGAGAAAGTTTTAGGTGGTATCGCGCAAATTAGCCGTGTACCAGCTGCTTTATTCCTTGTAGATATCGGTCACGAGCATATCGCTTTGGCTGAAGCTAAGCGTTTGAATATCGGAACTTTCGGTATGGTTGATACGAATTGCGATCCTAATAAAATTGATTTCGCTATTCCTGCAAATGATGATGCTACTAAATCTATCGCTATCGTTGTAAACTACATCACTGCTGCTATTGCAGAAGGTTTGCAAGAACGTCAGGCTAACAAAGACGAAGACGAAAATGCATCAGATATTGAAGAAAGCGCAGAAGCAAAAGCAGCTCGCTTCGAACAGAAATTAGACGCTGGTGATGACAGAAAACGTGGTAAAGGTGGTCCAGGCGGAGCTCCAGCAAAACGCAGAACAACTGGCGGTCCTGGCGCAGGTGCAAGAAGACCAGCAGGCAAATAGTCATTTAAAAAATTATCTAATTAAAAATTAAAAAATTCAAACTTCTCAAAGAAGTTCAAAGGAGGTAATCATGAGTACTATAACAGCAGCAGACATAAATAAATTACGTCAGACTACAGGCGCCGGAATGATGGATTGCCGTAAAGCATTGACAGAAAGTAATGGTGATTTTGAAGCAGCCATCGATTGGTTGCGTAAGCAAGGTCAGAAAGTTGCCGCAAAACGCAGCGATCGTGAAGCCAAAGAAGGTGTAATATTAGCAAAAACAACTGCAGACCATAAAGCAGGTATCGTATTATGTATCAGTTGCGAAACTGATTTCGTAAGTAAGAATGCTGATTTCGTTGCTTTCGCTCAAAGTATTGCAGATGCTGCAATCGAACATAATGTGAAATCATCAGAAGAGCTAAGTAATGTTGAAATCAACGGTGCTAAAGTTGCCGATATGATTAATGATAAATTAGCCGCTATCGGTGAAAAAATTGAGGTATCTAAATTCGAAAGAGTTGAAGCTCCTTATGTAGCAAGCTATATCCATGGTGCAAACCGTATGGGAGTTTTAGTAGGTATGACGGTAGAATCTGCTGAAGCTGGTAAAGATGTTGCGATGCAAATTGCAGCTATGAATCCATTAGCTGTTGACGAATCTTCAATTCCTGCTGATGTAATCGCAAGAGAAAAAGATATCGCTATTGAAATGGTGAAAGCGGAAGGCAAACCAGCTGAAATGGCAGAAAAAATCGCCATGGGCAAACTGAACAAATTCTTTAAAGACAATACCTTGATGGCTCAGGCTTTCGTAAAAGATGGTAACCAATCAGTAGCTCAATATTTAACCAGTATTGATGCTAATATGAAAGTTACAGAATTTAAGAGAGTAGCTTTAGGATAAATTATTTTTTAAAAACCCGGTTTTACCGGGTTTTTTTTTGCATCTTGCTTTACCAAAACAACAAACACTTTTATCATGTTACCTAAGTTCAAGAGAATCTTATTAAAGCTTTCAGGCGAGTCATTAATGGGCGATAAAAATTTCGGATTAGACTCAAAAGTTATTTCACAATATGCAAAAGACATCAAGCAGATCACAGAAATGGGAGTGCAAGTAGCTTTAGTAATTGGCGGAGGTAATATTTATAGAGGGATGAACGAAGCTGAATCCGGAATAGAAAGAGCACAAGGCGATTATATGGGGATGTTGGCTACGGTAATCAATGGAATGGCTGTGCAAAGCGGATTGGAAAAAGAAGGTGTTTACACTCGCTTGCAAAGTGCTATTAAAATGGAACAAATTGCAGAGCCTTATATCAGAAGAAGAGCCATTCGTCATTTGGAAAAAGGTCGCGTGGTCATCTTCGGTGCTGGTACTGGAAATCCTTATTTTACAACGGATACAGCTGGTTCACTAAGAGCTATTGAAATTGAAGCTGATGTAATTTTGAAAGGTACACGTGTCGATGGTATTTACACAGCAGACCCCGAAAAAGATCCAACAGCTACTAAATACGATAAAATTTCTTTCTCAGATTGCATTTCCAATAAATTGAATGTTATGGATATGACTGCATTCACTTTATGCATGGAAAACAACCTGCCAATCATCGTTTTCAATATGAATATTCCTGGTAACCTCATGAGTGTGGTAACCGGCGAAAAAGTGGGAACACTTGTAAGCTAATATTATTCATCTTTTTTTCTATCATGGACTTTCGATAACATCGTCTTTGCCTCTTTGCTAAATTTGCGTGAAAGACATTCTTGAAACTTTGCGCCTTTTTAGCGAAAAAATAAATAATAAGAAAGTAAAAATAAGAAATAAGGAAGTGGCTAATACCTCCTATTATATGCTTTATTCTTTTAAATTTCCTAAGCGTAACCTCTAAAGTCTTCATTCTCTGCGGTAAAATAATTCGTGAATTCGTGGCAGCTTCCTCAATCTCCCGAAGGGTGAAATAAAACATATTCGCGTCTTTGCCCCCTTGCGAGCTTTGCGTGAAACCATTCTCCGCGGTAAAATAATTCGTGAATTTGTGGCAGCTTCCTTAATACCCCGAAGGGGAATTGACTCATGACATCAGTCATTTTATACTATGCTTTTCGCGCTACCTCATCTAACAAGAACGCCGTTATTTTATTAAGAATTTTTAATCTTATTGAAATTGATTAAATAACGCGCTATCTCATGAAAACAAATTCAGCCATAACACCCGATGCATCAGCATCAGAACCCATTACAACACAATTTAAAAAATCACCCACAGGCATAAAAGGATTTGATGAGATTACATTTGGCGGGTTACCAACAAATCGACCCACTGTAATATTTGGAAGTAGCGGTACGGGAAAAACAGTCATGGCTATGGAGTTTATTCTAAATGGAGCCGGCTTGTTTAATGAGTCAGGTTTGTTTTTAACCTTCGAAGAGCGAGTAGAAGATATTATAGTAAATGCATCTTCACTAGGCTATGACTTGCAAAAGTTTATTACAGAAAAAAAAATCTTAGTAGAGCATTTAAACATCAGCAATAGTGAGATTCATGAAGTAGGAAAATATAATCTCGATGGTTTGTTTGTTATTCTTGGAAATGCCATTGAAAAAATCGTTGACCGCGTTTCCATTGGCGGAAAT
>CALCNY010000209.1 GCA_937897585.1 uncultured Chitinophagaceae bacterium
TTTTTGTAATCTTCACATCAGATCACTGAAACCTTTACCAATATTGATACTTTTATAATTTATCAGCAAACTAAACTTTTTCAAATAAATAAATTAACCCTAAAAAAGAATCCATATTCAACCTAATGAGTTTGCTTTAAGAATGACTGAAAAATGATTACCAAATCAGTAATCAATATTATAAAAAATCATTGGATAATAAAATGTATTAACTTTAAAATGAGCAAAAAAATCCTTCCTTATTTAACTAATCAAATTCCAAATTTCAATTTAAGAATTAGGTCAACATAGGGTATGAAAATTAATGTTTTTTTTTCCTTTTTATTATTTTTTTTCGCGATTATCACGATTTGTTTTTTTAGCACCTCAATAGCTAAAGGACAATACAATTGTACATGGGCATTAAATGCCACAACATTAAAAACTCCAAATTTAACAGGAATTCAAGCTCCTAATGTGGTGGCTGGCGATATGCTTCCCGGTATTAATTTTCCTAACCCAGGCACACACAATACCGATGGTTATGCATGTACCGTAACCGTCAATTGGCCTACTGTTCCAACAGATGGATTTAATATTGACTTCCCTATTTCACCAGTTGGCAATAATATTTTGGTTATCTCCTCTTTTAATTTCAAAGTGAAAACTGCGAATAGCAGTGGTTTTAATACAATTGGATTAGCTTATCAAACCGACGGAGCCGGTCCCTGGACTTTCTTCGGAAATACTGTAGATGTAAATACTTCAAGTGCATCTTTGGATACTGCCATAAACTTCTCTCCTTTGAGCCTAAGTTGCAATCATACTTACATCATCAGGATGTATATTTATGCTCCTGCAACAGGTACACCGCCTAACTCCGGAAGAAAAGTGACTATAGGAAATGTTGTGATGAATGGATTGACCAACATCTGCATAACATCACCACCAACTGTAATAACTACATTACCATCTTCAATAACTTGTTTTAATGCCAATAGTGGAGGAAATGTAACATTAGATGGTGGATCAGCAGTTACCTCAAGAGGTATTTGTTGGAGTACAAGTCCCAATCCGACTATTTCAAACAATATTACAACTGACGGTTCTGGACTAGGAATATATCCTAGTTTGATGACGGGTTTATTACCCTCCACAACATATTATGTGAGAGCTTATGCCATCAATAGTGTGGGTGTAGGTTATGGCATCGAATACTCATTTACAACGCCACCACCAACGCCAACTTTATTAACCAACATTTCATCATTGCAATTTGGAACAGACTCAACAAACAGCTGTTCAACACCTTTATCATTTAATATTTCAGGTTACTATTTAAACACTACAGATAGCATCATTACCATTACAGCACCGCCTGGATTCAGGGTTTCTACTAATATTGGAGGGGCTTACTATCCTTATATTCAACTACCATATACAGGAAATTCACTCCCTGCAACAACAATTTATATCACCTTTTGTCCGACACAAGCAATTGTATACGACGACAGTGTTACCTGCAATAGTTTAGGAGCACTTACAAATTACATTCATGTTACAGGTACTGGAGTCGCGGCAATAGATTCACTTCAAAACACACAAGGTTTAAGCAATAGAGGAAAGGAATTTTGGACAGGCTATGGTTCTACTGAATACATGTACAGCACCAATGAACAGGAATTACAATTCACATTCAGTAATTCGAATAATGTCGCTGCTAATGTCAACATTTCAATACCATTACTTGGTTATGCATTTAGTGTAACGGTGCCGGCTAATGGCGCTTTTACAACAGCACCAGGACTCATTCCTAAGACTGGCGGTAACGATGCAAGGCTACCAACAGAAGGCGTATTTAACAGAGGCATTTTAATTACAAGTGATACCCCTATCGTGGCTTATTGTCATAATGTTTCTCAAAAATTATATGCAGCAACTGTGCTATTTCCAGTGCCTACATTAGGAAAAGAATATCGCTCATTGAATTACCTTCAACGAACAAATTTCGATAGTGCTAAATCCTATCTTTTCATTGTTGGAACTGAAGACAACACTACTATTGAAGTTACATTACCTGTGGGAGTGGCTACTGATACTCATCCAGCAGGCTCAATTTTTACTCAGGTTTTAAACAGAGGACAAGTTTTAAATCTGATGGGAAAATCAACATCAACTTCAAGTAGTGCTCCATTTACTGCGATGGACTTGAGCGGAACATTAGTAAAATCAATTGCTGTAAATGGAGTTTGTAAACCATTTGCTATGTTTTGTGGAAGCACAAAAATTACCATTGATTGCAGCAATGGCGGCGGCGGTTCAGGAGATAATTTATTTCAACAAATGATGCCACGTCAGGCATGGGGGAATAAATACATCGCCATACCTACTGTTCCATTAAATAATAATTTTTATAGAATACTTGTTGCTGACCCAGCTACTGTTGTTAGAAGAAATGGTGTCCCATTAACAGGCCTGGTTAACAATTATTACGAATACTATAATAACACAGGAATTGTAGATGTTATAGAAGGCAACAATCCAATTCTGGTTGCACAGTACATGACAACCAAATCCCAATGTAGTAATGGCTCAACAGGCGACCCTGAAATGATTTATCTAAGTTCATTGCAACAATCAATAGACACGATTACATTTGTTTCATCTCCATTGGGCGTTACATCAAGTCGTTCTCATTTTTTAAATGTAGCCATACCTGCAGCAGGTGTTTCCACTTTTAAATTGGATGGCGTATTAAGAGCCGCATCTTTTTTGCCTGTTCCATTTGACCCAACAATTTATTACGCACAATTCACAGGACTTACAGAAACTTTTCACACCATTACCGCTGCTATTGGATGTAATGCTACAGCTTATGGTGTTGCACAAGACGAAAGTTATGGGTACAATGCAGGGACAAATTTAAAAACTCAACTGCCGAATTTTTTATTGCAAAATCAATATGGAACAGGCCCCTCTCCTGTTGCCTGCAGAAACAATGAATTTTATTTGAACGCAACATTGAATTTCATTCCTACTCAATTAGAGTGGCATTTTTTCAACAACCCAAATCTGACTCCGAATCAAAATTTCATTCAAACAAATCCAGTTCCATTTGATAGCTTTTATGTAAACAGTCAGATTTATTATGTGTTTAGAAATCCCAATACTTTTTTATACAGTCAAATTGGACAATTTACTTTTGAAGTGGTTGCCACTATGCCAATACCAGATGGATGTGATAATAAAAAAACATACTTATACACAGTCAATGTAATTGAAAAACCGAAAGCATCATTTAGCTTTACAACAGCTGATTGTTCACAAAGTTCAATTTCTTTTTTTGATCACTCTGTTGCAAACGGACTCATATTAGATCAATGGAGTTGGTCTTTTGGAGATCCTTCATCTGGAAGTAACAACAACACCATTCTCCAAAATCCTGTTCATTCATTTTCGAATTCAGGCTCATACGCTGTAAACCTGCATATCTTAACATTGGAAGGTTGTTATGATGACACGACTGTTGTTGTTCAATTAAATGTGATTCCAAATATTTTCAATTTAAATTCACCAACTATTTGCTATAGTACAAATGCACAAACGGCTTTTCTCAATTACGATTCTACGAGTGGAGCTCCTGTTCATTACAGCATAACATGGAATAGTAGCCCTGCAAATAGCTTACAAAATATCATTTCAGATACGCTTATTGCATCACCAATATCATTATCAGTTCCTGGTAACACAGACCCAGGAACCTATACAGGTTTAATTGTTGTAACTAATGCAAGTGGCTGTAACAGCGACAGTATTCCTTTTAGTATAAACGTCAGTGACTTGCCTCAACTTACCGTCAGTGGTCAAAATCCAAGTTGCCAAAACGAATGCGACGGCTCTATACAAATTAATGTAACAGGAGGAAATGCTCCATATCATTACGTTCTTGCTTCAAACAATCCGCTATTAAACATCAGCTGGACAGGAAGCAGAGATACTACCATCAGTAACTTATGCGAAGGGAATTATGCTGTTTCTGTTAGTGACAGCAATGGTTGTACGACCAACAGAACAAGCTATGAAATAACAAACAAAAATGTTCCATGTATAAAAATCATCAGCATATTAGCAGATGCATTTTCTGAAAAAGAATCTGATGAAGAAATTATTTTTTTAAAAACTGGAAATAAAAAAATAAATCCCAATGACATTAAAGTAAAGTGGCCGACAGGAGAAAAATGGCAAGGATGCTGTAACAATTTTGAATACATTAAAAATGCTAATCGCAAAATAACTGCAGGCGGCAAATTAATACCAGTTGAAATCAACCAATTTATTCCTGAAAATTCAAATCTTATAATTGTTAGTAGTAACAAACTTAAAAACAATACCATTGACCTATCAAAGATCTCAGAGAAGGTTTATATTTTATTTCAATGCAGTTATGAAGTAAACGTAACAAATTATTTGAATGATAATGTAAATGAAAACAAAGAAGTAGAATTGGAAATCAGCGTGGGTAAGGATTGTGTGGAGAGGGTAAAGTATAATCC
>CALCNY010000210.1 GCA_937897585.1 uncultured Chitinophagaceae bacterium
ATGCTTTTCAGGAATTTAAGGAGAGTAAGAAGGATAGAGATTGGTATAATTAGTGTCTGATTCTGCTAACCTAAAAATTTGAATAAATCTGGATTAATTTAAATTAATCCAGATTTATTCAAATTAATTTGGATTAATCTGAATGTAATTAGATTTAATACAATGTAGATTTTAACTAGTTCCACATCCACTATTATGTACTAGAGGACGATTTGGAATTAGTTTTAGGTTTAGTTTTTTTCCCATTTACAGATTTCGATATACTTTGAATATCTGGAGCTATTACAGGTAATTCAATATTTATTTTATCGGTAGCTTTTTGTTTTAAATCGGCTGCACTATCTACATACCGGTTGGTTTGGGCAAGGCTTTGATGCCCTAATAGCTTCGAAGCTGTCACCACATCAACATCATTCAATATTAGATTGGTTCCGTAGCTGTGTCTCAAATTATGCCAGGTCATCTTTTTATCTATACCTGCACGCTTTACCCATGCTTTTAAAGTTTTGTTGGCTCCATTGGCAGTAGGGAGGTCAAATACTTTATGTTTAGGTTTTCCCGCTTCACCTAATAATGTAATAGCAGTATTGTTTAATGGAATTGATATCGTTACATTGTTGACTTCCTGTTTGGCTCTTACAATTTCCATCTTGCAGGAATCCAACTTTATTTTATCCCATGTTAGGGCTTTTATATCAACCCATGCCAAACCTGTAACGCAGCTAAACAATGCAGCCCTTTTTACTTCTTTGCTTACTGAAGGAGTTGCTGCAAGTGTTTTGAGTTCATCCAACGTTAAAGTATCTTTTTTAGCGGCTTTGCCCTTCGCCGTTTTTTCCACAAGTTCAATGATATTTTTTTCCATAAATCTTTTTCGAAATGCATTTTTAATCATCTTTTTAAAACGGCTGTAATAACTTTTTGCCCCTTCTCCGGTACTTCTCTCCTGCAGATAATCTATAAAATCTTCAATCAATAATGGATTGAGATTTCCAAAAGTCAACTCTGATTTTTTCTCCATCTTTAAAAAATCAATAAACCTGTATAGCACCCCCTGCATATTCCGCTTGTCTTTTTTTGTATAGCTATCAACATAACTTTGCATCCATACCGTCACAATAGTTTTTTTGGCAGCTTCATTTTCCATGTTGTAATTTTTCCTTTCAAGGTCAACCAGCCTTGCTAACCGGATGGCTTCGGCTTGTTGCAAAAGTTCTTTATTGTTTTCTCTATCCTTTAAATTGGAAGGTTTTGCCAATTGGAGGTGGCTTAATCTTTCATAACTTCTCTTGCCATTATGGTAAATATCCAGCATTAAAGTAGTGGTACCATTTGCATTTTTACGCTTTCTTAATATAACACTCATGCTAATTTAGGTTTGATTCCTTTCAAAGGTATGAAATTTTTATTTTTTGTTACGTGTAACAGCCATGTAACAAAAATTGAGAAAACAAACGATAATCAAAGGAAACTAAAAGAAAGCAAAAATGCCGAAACCCTTACTGGTGGCTGATTTATAGAAATGAAAAAACCAGCATCACTGCTGGTTTTGTGCCCACGAAAGGAATCGAACCTTCACACCCTTGCGAATGGCAGATTTTGAGTCTGCTGCGTCTACCAGTTCCGCCACATGGGCAACTAAGATGTTCTTTGTTCAAAAGGTTCAATGAGTTTAAAACGTTAGTTCACTTTTTAGCTCTTCTTTTGAACGCCGAAATTAGGATTGCAATATTACATTAATCATTCAATCTGTCCAAAATACGCCTCAAGTATTTTTTTCGAAAATAATAGTCCTTGATTTTCAAAATATCCGACTCCGCTATTTTTCCTGCAGGATCAGCTACAATCTGATGAAATCGCAAGTCCATTTGGGCTTCGGTATCGGCTATTAAAGCCTTTACTTTAGCTATTTCCCCATCATCGAGCCATTCATTTACCTCCATCATTTCCATTAAAAAATCAGCGGGCAAATTATACTTTTCCTCTTCTTCCAGAAATCCCTTTAATTGAAGATAATAGGCTATTGTTTTTTGATCATCTTTAAAAATGGAATAGGCCTTATTCACCGCTGAAGACAGCTCCAATATATCCAATTGCTCATTTTCCGTATCGTCTGTATGGTAATCAGGGTGAAACTTTCGTTGTAACTCGAAAAATCTCTTACTAAGGATTGACCTGTCTATAATTGGTCTTTCGGGCAATGAAAACAATTCAAAATAATTCATTGCATAAAGGTAGGTTTAGAAATAATAATTTAAAAATGTAAATTGCCGTCAAATAAAAACCCATGTTGAAATTCGGACTTATCAGAGAAGGTAAAATTCCTTCCGATAACAGAGTAGCGCTATCCCCTGCTCATTGTAAATTTATCAATAAAACTCAAGAAGGAATTGAAGTTATTGTCCAACATAGCGATTCACGTTGCTACACCGACAAAGAATACGAAAGAGCCGGCGCTACTGTAAAAGAAGATATCAGCGACTGCGATATTTTGTTAGGCATTAAAGAAGTGCCAATTGAAATGTTGATTCCCAACAAAACATACCTTTTCTTCTCTCATACCAAAAAACTCCAGCCGTACAATCAAAAATTAATCAAAGCGATAATTGCTAAGAAAATCACTTTGATTGATTACGAATGTCTGGAGCATGAAGACGGCAAACGCATCATCGGCTTTGGATTTTTCGCAGGCGTTGTAGGCGCTCACAATGGCATGATGGCTTATGGGAAAAAAACGGGCGCTTACAATTTGGACCGTGTGAATTCCAATAAAGGATTTCAGGATTTGATTCATACTTATTTCGGACTCAACATCCCTCCTATCAAAATTGCGGTAACGGGCAGTGGTCGTGTTGCCCATGGCGTTTTGGAAATCATGAACCTGCTAGGTATTTATGAAGTTGAGCCTGATGAATATTTAGAAAAAACTTTTTCTTACCCGGTTTATGTTCATTTAAAAGGAAAAGATTTATATCAACATAAAGAACATAATAATTATCACAGAGATGATTTTCACCAAAATCCATCTCAATACAATTGCACATTTGAGCAATACATTCCTCATACAGATATTTTGATGAATGGCATTTACTGGGACCATGATATTCCTCGTTTATTTGAAAAAGAAGCATTGCAAAGTCCAGACTTCAACATCAAAACCATTGCAGATATTACAGATGATATGTATGGTTCAATCCCTTGTAATCTGGGCGACTCCACCATCGACGACCCAGTTTATGGCGTAGATAAAATCACCATGGAAAGAACAGCGCCTTATCTTCCCAATTCAATAGACATCATGGCTGTAGGCAATCTTCCCAACGAATTGCCAAGAGATGCCAGCCGATATTTTGGAGAACAATTGATCAAACATGTGCTAAAAGATATTATCGATGGCAACAGCACGATTATTGATAAAGCGACTATTGTGAAAGAAGGTGAGTTGACGGAGCATTATGCGTATATGAAGGAGTATGCGGGATAAAGCCCCCTAAATCCCCCAAAGGGGGACTTTGATTATGTTGGTTAACCACGAATTCACGAATTGTTGTACATGAGAAAATGATTGTTTCAATTCCGAAATGCAATTCCTTATTTCTTATTTATTATTCCTTATTCTGTATTTATTGGATAGCTTCCCCCTTGGGGGATTGAGGGGGCTAAATAATATCTACTTAACAACTTTCCGAAAGCTTCCGTATAATTCCTCTTCTCATCATGAATACTCATTTCTTTCACTTCTGAAGAGTCGCCTTTTGTATTCGTAAAAAAAATCATCGTTCGAAAAAAGCCATGACTAACGGATTGTCTTACCTGCATTTTTTCTACAATTAACAGCGCATGTTTTTCAAGTAAGGTTTCAATATATACTGTTCGGTGAAAAGGCAACAACACAGCAGCATAGCCAGATTCAGCAAGATTATTTTTTATAAAATCAATTAGCACGTCAAGCGTTAAAGTACTGTCGTGCTTGGCGGCGTTTTTATCTTTATCATTTGAAGTCAAGTCGTTTTCAAAAAACGGCGGATTGGAAAATATGAAATCATATTTTTTTTGAGGTGTAAATTCTTGTAATGATTGATTATGTATAATGACTTTATTTTTCCATGGAGAATCGGCTACATTTTGAATGGCTTGATTGGCCGCATTTTCATTAATTTCTAAAGCTTCTATTTCAACATCTTTTTCCTGAGCCAGCATCAGACTCAATAATCCAGTTCCAGTACCGATATCAAGAGCATTTGAAATATCTAAATTATTATTTCGAATCACATCAACCATCCAAGCTCCAAAAAAACAAGCATCTGTACACACTTTCATGGCACACTGTTCCTGGTGAATGGTGAATTGTTTGAATTGGAAGAATGTGTTTGGCATTTTACGAGTTTGTTTTAGAGGTTCAATAAGTTCAAAATGTTATTTCAGATTACAAAAACTTTGAAACCTTTTGAACTATTTGAACCTTTTGAACTTTTTAGCTCCACTCTGCTCTCGCCGACGGCGTTACACTTAAACCCGCGAACTCACCTGCCAGGAATTTATAATACGCGGTTATCGCAATCATCGCTGCATTATCGGTACAATATTCGAATTTTGGAATGAACGTATTCCATTTAAACTTATCTCCCATTTCAATAAATGAGTTGCGCAATCCGCTATTGGCGCTTACACCACCGGCAATACAAATATTTTTAATTCCCGTTTCTTTGGAAGCTTTAAGTAATTTATTAAGCAGGATACTGACAATACGATTTTGTACAGAGGCACAAATGTCATTCAGATTATTATCTATAAACAACTGTCTTTCTTCAGCTGATACCGCAAAATCTTCTTTAAACACATTGCTGGTTCCTGCGTTATTCAGAAAATACAATATGGCTGTTTTCAATCCAGAAAAACTAAAATCCAATCCCTGAATTTGTGGCTCTGGAAATTTAAATCGAGAAGCATCTCCAAGTTTCGCATATTTATCTACTAACGGTCCTCCCGGATAAGGCAAACCCAACATTTTAGCTGTCTTGTCAAAAGCTTCACCAGCAGCATCATCTATCGTTTCTCCGATTACTTTCATTTTTAATGGCGATTCGCACAACACAATTTGTGTATGTCCTCCACTAACGGTCAAACATAAAAAAGGAAAATCTGGTCTTGGTTCATCAATCAAATTGGCCAATACGTGCGCCTGCATATGATGCACTGAAATCAATGGCACATTCAAAGCGAGAGCCATAGATTTTGCGAATTGTCCGCCAACCAATAAAGAGCCAATTAGCCCAGGAGATTGTGTAAATGCGATAGCTGAGATGTCAGACAAACTAATTCCTGCATTTTTAATAGCCACATCCACTACAGGAACAATATTTTGCATATGCGCCCTACTCGCGAGTTCAGGCACCACGCCTCCGTATTGCTCATGAACTTTTTGAGTGGCGATTAAGTTTGATAATATAACGCCATCTCTGCAAACAGCTGCAGAAGTTTCGTCGCATGATGATTCTATGGCTAATATAGTAGGCAAATTTTGTTGTTTGTGGTTTGTTGTTTGTTGTTTGGTGTTTGGTGCTTGGTGTTTTATTTTTTGTTCAAAAAGTTTCAGAGGTTCAATTCGTTCAAAACGTTGAATTTTATTCAGAAACAAACCTTTTGAACTAATTAAACATTTTGAACCTTTTAAACAGCTGTTTCCTAACTCCTAATCGCTTTCACCGGATCCATTTTTGCAGCGCGTGAAGCAGGAATAATCCCGGCTAATACACCAATTACCAAACAGATGATAAAAGTTGTAGTGATCATTGGTGCTGATAAATGTACCGGAAATTCCAATGGTCCAGATAAAATTAATGTCAAAATATAAACCAGAAACAAGCCAATCACACCTCCTAAAATACAAAGTATCGCAGCTTCCATCAAGAACTCTGCTAAAATAGTTTTATGCTTCGCTCCAATTGCTTTTTTCAAACCAATAATAGGTGTTCTTTCTTTAACTGTCACGAACATGATATTGGCGATTCCAAACATACCTACAATTAAACTGATACCGCCAATAATAGAACCAACAATATTGATGGTTACAAATGAATCTGATATCGCTTTGCTAAATGCCTCAACTGTATTCAACGAAAAATTGTCTTCCTGCAAGGGACTTAACTTTCTGATTTGTCGCATAATGCCACGAAGCTCTTGTGTTAATGCATCGGTAGTTACATCGGGTTTGCCTTTTACAATTAAAATTGGATTGGATTGCTCGGGGTCAAACAACTGCTTGGCGTATTTATTATTGATCATGATACATTTATCATAATCCCAACCGATAAAACTTTTTCCTTCTTTTTTGATAACACCAACAATGGTGATTTTTTTGCCTTTCACATCTACTTGCTTACCTAAAGCCCTTTCTGCCGAACCAAACAAATCTTCAGCATTGGTAAAACCGATGATTCCATTATTGGTTCCATTCGTAAATTCATTTGAAGAAAAATAACGACCTGTTTCAAATTGAATGGGCTGAATGCCAATCTGATCTTCGTTGATACAATACACCGTACCATTTTCAATAACTTCATCTTTATAAGAAATATTGGCCGTGGCTTGCATGAGATAAGTTGCCTCTCCGGTAAGTAAAGAACGCTCTTTAATCAATGCCGCTTCTTCATTTTTCATCACAGGACGAGAGCGGTATTTCCATATAGGTTTATTGGGGCCACCGCTATAATCCCATTTATCTATATAAATAGTGTTACTGCCTAAGCTTTTTACTTCATCTTGAATGTTCTGTTCCAGGCTGTTAACGGTGGTCAACACGCCTATAATGCAAAATATCCCAAAGGCCACACCGGTAAGACTTAACCCGGTACGTAATTTGTTCACCTTTAGCTCCTGAAAAGTGAGACGTATTGAATTTTGAAATATGCTGAGCGATTTGAGCATGAGGCAAAAATACGGGTTTGTGAACTTTGAATGAGTGTTTGTAGTTAGTTCAATAAGTTTAATAGGTTCAACGAGTTCAAAACGTTAGACGAAATAAGAGCTTTTTCAAATTGAAAAAACTTATTGAACTTATTGAACATTTTGAACCTCCGAAACGGCTTTTACTTACCCCACCCAAACCAATCATTCCCATTCGCATACAACATCAAACTGAGTAGTAAAATCATACCTACAATTTGAGCATATTCCAGGAATTTTTCACTTGGTTTTCTGCGGGTAATCATTTCAATTAATGTAAACAACACATGGCCACCATCCAAAGCTGGTATTGGCAGCAAATTCATGAAAGCTAGAACTATTGAGAAAAATGCAGTGATGGTCCAGAAATGTTCCCAATCCCAACCTGTGCCGGAAAATACAGAACCCATAGACTTAAAACCGCCAACACCTTTATAAGCTCCGGTTGAAGGGGAAAGGATTTTCTTAAACTGATCGATATAAAAACTAAGCTCATCTCCTGCTCTTTTTAAACCTGCAGGAATTGCCGCAAAGAAACCATATTTCTTTTCTACGTAATCGTAAACGCCCAAACTATCGAATTGCTCTGGTTGATTCGGTGAACTGAAACCAATTTTGTTATCTTCCGGCAATGTAGTGTTGATTAAAATAGAGCTGTCGTTACGACTCACTTTCAACACAATTGTAGCGCCTTTTTTCAAATCCATCATGGCTTTTTCGTAATCATCTCTAAATTCGGTATTGAATGCATTTACACCCATGACGCGGTCGCTCTTGCGAAGTCCGTTTTTGTAAGCAATTGATGTATCACTGATAGACATTACCAATACAGGCACTCTAGGACTGATTAATGGTTGTTCTGATTTCTTTCTTTTTTCAATGAGTTTGCCGATTAAATCTACAGGCATTTTTAAATTTTGCTGTTGGCCATTTCTAATAACTGTCACGTTACTATCTACCAATAAAATCTTTTTAAGAATATCAGTGAATTCAACAACTGGCTTTCCATCAACGGCAATAATTTTATCTCCGTTTTGAAATCCCAAATCTTTAAATAATGGGTCATTGAAAGCAACACCATATTTCAATGAATCAGCTTTGATGTTCTTTTCGCCCCAAACCATCAATATCATTGAGTAAATAACAAAGGCCAATAACACATTTACGATGATACCGCCCAACATGATGATCAATCTTTGCCAGGCCGGCTTGCTTCTGAATTCCCAATCTTGTGCAGGTTGTTTCAGTTGTTCTTTGTCCATGCTTTCATCCACCATACCGGCAATTTTCACATAACCACCCAATGGAAGCCAACCGATACCATATTCAGTCTCGCCTATTTTCTTTTTAAAAATTGAAAAATAGGGATCGAAAAATAGATAGAATTTTTCAACACGGCACTTGAACCACTTGGCGGTAATGTAATGCCCGAATTCGTGAAGAATGACTAAAATAGAAAGTGATAATAATAATTGTGCAGCTTTCAAACCCACACTAGACCAGTCGATCGCTAGTAAATTCATTTTTTTATTAGTTCTAAATTAAAAAATCAAAAGTCAAAAAATACCATTATAATTTTATAAGCGAAGCGGCGTAATTACGAGCCTCACCATCACTGTCGAAATATTCCTGCAAGGTTGGCTTGGAAATGTATTTTACTGCATTCATGGTTTTTTCTACCACAGCCGTAATATCCAAGAAACCAATTCTGTTTTTGAGGAATGCCCAAACTGCAATTTCATTTGCCGCATTTAAAACGCAAGCTTTATTTCCACCAGCTTGTAATGCATCAATGGCCAAACCCAAATTTCTGAAAGTCTTGTAATCAGGTTCTTCAAAACTTAGATTTGGATATCTTTTAAAATCCAATCTTGGAAAATTATTTTGAAGTCGCTTAGGAAAACCGAGCGCATATTGAATAGGCAATTTCATATCAGGAAGCCCCATTTGTGCTTTGATGCTTCCATCTTCAAACTGAACCATGCTATGTATAACACTTTGAGGATGAATGACTACCTCAATTTGATTAGGATTTAAGTTGAACAACCATTTGGCTTCAATCATCTCCAAACCTTTGTTCATCAAGGTGGCAGAGTCAATAGAAATTTTAGCGCCCATACTCCAATTCGGATGTTGTAACGCGTGGTCTCTTTTTACATTTACCAGAAAGTTGGGCTTCTTGCCGAGGAAAGGTCCGCCGCTGGCAGTGAGGATAATTTTCTCTATAGGATTGCGTGATTCACCAACCAAACATTGAAAAATGGCAGAATGCTCGCTGTCTACAGGAATGATTGGCGCACGATTTTCAAGTGCTTTTTGCATCACGATATCACCGGCAACAACCAAAGTCTCTTTGTTTGCCAAAGCAATTACCTTCCCTTTTTCAACTGCTTTTAAAGTTGGTTTTAATCCTGCGAAACCAACAATTGCCGCAATCATGATATCATAAGAATCAAAATCAGCCACCTCTTCCAACGCTTTTTCACCAGCAAAGACTTTCACATCTGTGCCACTCAGCGCAGATTTCACTTTCTCGTATTTGGAAACATCGCCAATAACAACTGCATTAGGCGAAAACTCTATCGATTGGGCAACAAGCATTTCATCGTTGGTGTGTGCTGTTAGCACTTCCACTTCAAAAATATCTTTATTCTCTCTGATTACTTCAAGAGCTTGGGTTCCAATAGAACCCGTAGAACCAAATATCGCCACCTTTTTTCTAGGCGCTTCAGATGCCATAAATACAATTATTTAATTGATAAAAGTGCTGCAATTTAAACTAATATATGGGTACGGAAGTGAAAAATTTGTAAAAGGTTTGTGAGAGATGATAGATAGGCTGGATAGGCTAGATAAGCTGGATAGGCTAGATAAGCTGGATAAGCTAAACCAAAAACAGATAAACCCAAACACCAAATACCAAACAAAACCACAAACCACAAACTATAAACAAAACCTTCCTAACTCGTCCCCAATTTTCCTATCATTCGACAACCTTGGTACTTTATTTTGTCCTCCAAGCTTGCCAATACTTTTCATATAATCCACAAAACCATTTTTACGAACCGACGAAATCTTCAAAGGTTGCAAAATATTACCGGCAATTAAGTCATCATAATACACATTTTTCTTTCGAAGATTATTGTCGACCAGCAAAGCAAAAGCACTTAAATCTTGTGGTTGTTCTTCAAACTCAATAAACCATTCATGATAACTTTTCCCTTTATCCGAACTGACAAATGGAGCTACTGTAAATTCTGTGAGCTTAATTTTCATCTCATTGGCAGCGCCCAAAATCGCAGCTTCTACTTCTTCTCCTATAACGTGTTCTCCAAAAGCAGAAATAAAATGCTTGATTCTTCCGCTTACAATAATTCGATACGGGTCAACTGAAACAAACTTAATCGTATCGCCAATACTATAAGACCAAAGTCCAGCATTACTACTGATTATCAATGCATAGTTTACATTTACTTTAATTTCTTTTAACGTAAGTCTAGTTGGATTTTCATTCCCGATTTCTTCAACTGGAACAAACTCAAAGAAGATACCGCTATTGGTATTGAGCAACATTCCCTTATGTTGTTGCGAATCCTGGAAAGCAAAAAAACCTTCACTGGCAGGAAACAATTCGATAGTGTCTACATGTCTTCCAATGCTCTCCATCAACTTGGCTTTGTATGGTTCGTAGTTAACACCACCTTGTACCATTACCGAAAATTCAGGAAACAACTCTCCTATTTTCTTCCCAGATTTTTCTATCAATCTATCAAAATACATTTGCATCCATGGTGGGATTCCACTTATCAAAGTCATGTTTTGATTAATGGTTTCCGATACAATTTTATCCAATTTGGTTTCCCAATCTTCAATGCAATTCGTTTCGTAAGAAGGCATTTGGTTGGATCTCAAATACTGGGGAATATGATGATTGACAATTCCGCTTAATCTGCCAGTTGGAACGCCACCAACTCTTTCCAACTCCGGTGAGCCGCTAAGGAAAATTAGTTTACCATCTGCGAACTTTGAATTTCCAGTTTCAGCCATGTAACACAATAATGCATTTCTGGCGGTATTGATATGGTTAGGAATAGACTCTTTGGTGATGGGAATGTATTTCACTCCACTTGTAGTGCCGCTGGTTTTGGCAAAATAAATAGGCAACCCTTTCCAAAGCACATTTTGTTTTCCTGATTTTACCTTTTCAATCCAAGGTTTAATTTGCTCGTAATCTCGAATGGGAACTTTCTTTATATAATCCTGATGAGATTTTATTTCATTGAATCCATGCTCTTTTCCGAATTCCGTTTTGGCAGCCTGCTTTAACAGTCCTTCAAATATAGTTTGCTGGTCTTTAACCGCATGAACCATATTCTTCTTGGTTTGTCGATAAACGTAATTGGCAAAAGGCTTTGCCAATAATGATTTTATTTTCATTTTGGAGGTTCCCTATTTTATCAAAATTGGGTGGTGCAATTTATGTAATAATCGGCACAGCTAAACAAAAAACCCACTCCAATAAAGGAATGGGTTTTTAAAAAATTCATTAAATAAAAAAGACATTAAAATAATTTCCTACTAGTAGTATTCTCTTTTGGCAAATTCAATAATCGACATCTCCTATTTACCTTAGTTTGAATTGTATATTTTTTGATACAGCATGTCCTGAAATTTCGAGATTATATATTCCAGATGGTAAAGTCTTATCTATGTCAATTACAAGTTTTTGGTTTGCTGTATTAATAAAAACTTCTTTATTAAAAACTAATCTTCCAATTGCATCAGAAATTAATAATTTGTATGTTCCCTGTTTCAGATTGTCTGTAAAAAGATTTAATTTTTTATTTATAACAGGATTTGGTGCAATGTAGATTCTTGATGCAATACTATTCTCATTAGGTGAGATGCTAAGAGTCCTTGCTGTTTCTGCTCTAGGATCGGAAATCACAACAGGTAAATTATTATTTAATCTACCATTTAACACAATATAAAATCTATCACTTGCATAAGATCCAACTTCTGTAGTTACACTAAATAATATTTTAGTAGAGTCTGAACTACTTATGTCTTGAATGGTATTTAAAAACTTATCTACCAATTTGGCATTAATTCCTGATCTTGAAAAATTATCTGGTGCAAATGCTAATTGATAATCTTGTCTTCTTAGATTGGTTACACAAAGAAATATAGTATCCCCTTTTATTATATTTTTTCTAGCTTCCAAAGAGAGCTTCGTCCCATTTTTAATGATAGATAAATTCTCATTCGTATTTGGCATTTTTAGTGCGTCATTATAATCTAAATCATTGCTGTATCTAGAATTAAATACAACAACAACACCGTCTATCATTCTATTATTTGAAGCCGCATTGGATTGCAAACTCATCCTTAAGTATTGGTTGTTTTGATTAGCAACTTGTCTGAATGTATTGCTACTTCCGATAACTTTATTATTCTCATTGAAATTGAAAGTACCACCAACACCTGGCAATGTAGAGTGCATTAAAAATGCTTGCCCGGATTGAATTTGAGCGCATCTTACTCCAGATGGGTAATTCAAAGTTCCGCCTGGTGTAGGAAAAAAGTCTCCATTATTGGAACTTATCATTTGATATCCACCATACCCATAGGCGCCCCCAAGTAAAGGATCCCATACCCAGAAGACATTGTCAACATCCGGCACGCCTGGTCCACTAAGTGAAAACTGAGTAAAATCAATAGCCGAAGCATAGGGATTACCTATTGATGTATAGCCATTAGGCGTTACCGTTATTGACGGCGGAGGATTTCCAATAGGATCAAAAATCTTTCCTCTTGTACGTAAAATTGTTGCAGATGCAGTTGCATTATATGTGGTATCAGACCTACTTCCTCTTATAAAAATCATGTAACCATTTGGGTTGTAAATTGGCGTTGTTGTTGTATTTGGAATGCCATTCCACAATCCGCTAGCAAACGTTTTAATTGATGGACCGGGAGCAGTATATACGTCAAAACCTAGTCCCACTGCACCTGACAAATTACTTGTCAATTGAGTACCATATCCTGGAACCAAATTTTGATTAGGGATTGTTGCGCCTTCTTGCCATGCTTGCTTTACTGTTTGGCCGCCGTTTGTAGGAACAGCCAATAACTGCCATGATTTTCCATGATTGATACCAACAGGAATGTATCTTTCAACAACAAACCTTCCATTGCCATACATAATTGATGTTGAAGTTGGAATTTTATCAACTGAAGCAGTTCGTGAAAGCGAAGACTTAAGTGTCAAATCCAAATCACCCAAAGCAAAACTAACATTGTCTTTTAATGAAAGTAATCCTTCCACGTCAACTGCACCTCCCAAAGATTTGACACCAGCATTACTAAGCACAAGATTGTTGTATGTTTTTCCTGGTGTAGTACTAGCTGTAAACGATGCAATATTTTGAGCTGAGGCTCCATTGTAATTAACCGTACTTCCGGTGAAAGTAAATACATTCGTGCCTCTTGAAAATACATTTGCAATTCCAACTGTATCAGTAATTCCGGAAGGCATGATACGATCACCTGTATTTAATGATGTAAGATTAAAATAATTCACAGGTCGAATGGTTTGTGCATTCACACCTACTCCGTTACCATTGAAAATCACCGTTCCTCCTGAAAGTTGATATGCACCTGTCAATTCAGGAAGCAATGTGCCATTTTTTGAAACTTGCAAACTACCACCACTCATTATTAGTTTGGCTGCTCCATTTAAAGTGGTGATTCCTGCATCTACAAAACCCTGTGTGATTTGCAACGTATCAGGAATAGAAATATCTTTTGAGATGGTTACATTTTGTCCAAGGGGTGCTGTGTTTGAAACAAATAATTTTCTAACATTTAAGATCCCAGTTCCTGAAATGTTTTGTGCTGCTGCTCCGGTAATATTCAAAACACCATTGCCGGCATTTGTTGTTAATACACCAGTTCCATCAATAGCTAAATTCCCTTTTACTTCAACACCTGTTCCATTGTTGTTTCCTGCATTTGTAAAAGTATTTCCGTTTCTTACTGTAAGATTTCCATTGATTAAAAATGGCTGTGTATTTGTTGTTTCATTAAAAACGACGACTGTTCCGGTACCGGTACCACCTACATCCATATTCCCTTTTACAGTAACAAAAGAACCTCCGGTAAATCTGCTTGATGAAATAGTTGGCGACCATAATCCTGAATTACTTTCCATGGTAAGATTTGGATAGAAAGTATTCGAACTGGTAAATGTAACATCAGCACCGAGATATCTTATAATCCAATTGGCAGTCGCAGGAATTGTAGACATTCCTCCTTCGTATTTATCTCTAAGAATTGAAGAAGATCCTCCATTTGTTTTGATTATTGTTGCTGATGCACCTAACTGCCAGCGGCCTGTTGTAACAGTATCTGAAAATTGAAAACTATTAGCAGCATCTGAATTATATTCCCAAATTCCATTCACAATAAAATCAGGACCAACTACACTATCACTAACCGTTAGTTGTGATGTTGTAGGCGTGATCAGTCGGGCGCCATTTTTGATTTCAAGGTAATCTATCGGGATGTCAATATCTTGAGTAACGATGTATGGAGATTCAATGGTCACACTTGATGAGTTTGAACTGATTGGGTAATTACATGCGGGTGAAGCAAAAGACCAATCTGTAGCAGAATTACTCATTTCCCAAATTGATGGATCTGTCCAATTACCACTTGCCTTATTTCGATAAAATCGCTTCGTTGAAAGAGAATATTGAACAGCATTGGTATTTACTTCGCATGTAGATTTAGTAATGACACAATAAAATTGATAATCCAAATATTGACTGGTTACTCCTGTAAAAGTCATGGTTGCCGTATTGGTATTGGTTGCTCCTGCCAATAAGCTTGCATTCTCCCAAACACCTGTTGTTGTATTGAAATATTTCCAAAGATAACTGCCTACCGGACTTGGATTTGAGGTAGCCGTAACTGAAAAACTGAGTACGCCGCAATTAACATCAGTCGGTTGACTTGAAATACTAATTGTTGTGCTATTTATTGAATAAGGTGGAATACCAATAGTCGCGCAACTTTCTGTACTTGAAATAATCCAGTCATTTACATTATACGTCATAGTAGGACCAACAGCAGTAGCTGTTCTTGCCTGATTAAAACCAGGATTCGATGTGGCGCTTCCGTAATCAGGATTTGGAACATAATCAATATTAGTTGTTCCTTTTCTTAGATATATTCTGTCATTCCCATTAAATCCACCTGCAGGGCTGGTTTGATTATAAATATTTCCACAATCAGTTGCTGCATTAATTATATTGTCTCCTAATCTTATGACAAAAACCGCTCCACTAGCAACAGTTCCTGATAATGGAACGTCCACAATAGTAGTTGCTGAAGTCATAATACGAATCGCATAATTTCCGGTTGTCAAATTAATTGTAGAAGCTGTACCATTGAATAATTCTATATAACTGAGACTTCCAAACTCTGCATCATAAATTTCAGAAATAAATAAATCGGTAACTGAACCGCTATTTACATTGCCACAGCCACTTTGACTAATGAGAATAAAATTTGAAGAAGACAATGCCTCACAACCTGCTACATTTATCCTTATTTTTTCTGTTGTTGCATTTACAGGAACTTTTGCAATAATTTTAGTATCACTGATGATTGTAAATGAGGCTGCTGAAATAATGCCAAATCTTACTGAAGTTGCAGCTGTAAATCCACTACCCGTTATCGTTACCCAAGTACCAACCGGACCTGTTGTCGGGGAAAATGAGCTAATGATAGCAGTTGGGACACAGGGCGCAGTTGTAGTAACAGCAATTTCATTAGAATTACTTGTTGTACCACAAGCGAATGTTGCTCTTACAACATAGTAATATGTAGTCAGAGGTGATAAACCTGCAAGTTCTTCACTAGTATTTGTTGTGTAGTAATTTTGATAACCCGGAACATAAGCTTTTGTTGTTCCAACAATAGTTATTGAATCTATTCTACTTGTGCCAGTTGATGCTACTGTTCCTAGATTAACTGAAGTATTTGATGTCATCACCCATTGTAAATAAACAGCGGGCTGATTTTCGCAAGCTACGGGCAACACCAAATTATTCAATACACCCGAAGTGAAATTTGTGCCAACAGTGATTGTGCCTCCTGTTATATCTGTCCAAGTACCACCTGCTCCTATTTTGTATTGAACTTTGAAATCTCTTGGACCTGTTGCTGAAGAATATTGCTTAGAGGAAAGTTTCAAAGTTGTAGTTCCTGAAGTATTGACTACAACTTGCCAGGCTTTGATCGCGGATCCTGCATCCCAACCAGTAGCGAAAGCAGCTTTTGTTGAAGAACCGGTAGCATCTCCAATAGCACTTGCGCCTCCTAAAGTAGATAATGTACTTGTTGTATTGGCTGCATTGGCAACATCTGGAGTAAGAATTGTTCCAAGAGTTGGAAAAGTCCACTTTGCAATTGCAGTATCAGTAAGATAATAATACAAATCAAAATAATAACCAGTAGCATTGGCAACAGGATTCCAGTTGACAGTAAATCCATTACTACCAATCAATGTTCCTGCAGTTGCAACAGGAACTGTTGAAGGAATTGTATTTACTGTAACGGCTAAGGATACACTATTTGAACCACCACAAGAATTTGTAGGTGTTACTGTTACATTCCCTGAAGTACTTCCAATTGTAACTGAAATAGAATTTGTGTTAGCCCCAGAAACCAATGTCCATCCCGAAGGTAACGCCCAAGTATAACCTGTTGCATCAGCTAAGGCAGATACTGCATATGTAACGGTTGTGCCTACACAAGGAGTAATGTTATTATTTGTGTTTGTTGATGAAGTAAAAACTGGTGCAGAAGGAACGTTAATAATATTTACAACAACAACACCGGAAGCCCATGAGGTAACCGAACTACAGGTAGGCGTACCCGAAGGTGTGACTAAACAAGCATAAGTTCGAGTTCCTGTAATTCCAGAAATGGGTGAATATATAGAAGAATTTGCTCCTTCTGTAGTACCGAGACTTGTCCAACCTGTGGTTGAGCTTCCTGTTGGTGCTGCAACTGAGCCATTTTGATAATACCATTGATATGTAAAAGAACCAGAACCGTAAGCACCATAAACAAACATAGGTTTGGGCGCAGTTCCGCTACAAATTGTTTGAGAATTTAACCCACATGTAATGGCTGGAGTAGCACTGTTACGAGGCGTTGGTGTGCCTGCATAAAAATCAGTATTGTTATTATCAGTATCAGTACAACCACCATTTGCACGAATAGCTGCTTGATTATTTGTTGATGCTGGCGCAATCGCATTTGTTGTTTCATTACAAACAACTGATGTCGTTCCATAAGCCACTTTATCAACGATTGAAACATCAGTACAAGATGTCAAAATCGTTGTAGAATTTACTAATGCAACTTTTCCTTGAGTAGCACTTAAATTTATTACACCAGAGCTGAAATCTGGCGTTGGCAGCGTTGCACCTACCGCACCACCTGAAGCCAATTGAATTAAATAATATTTCCCTGGTGCTACTGAACCTGATAAATTCGCAGCAACATTCCAGGTAGTTGAGCTTTGTGCTTGGTACTGAACAGACCATCCTGAAAGTGAAATTGTATTTCCAGTTGGATTGAACAACTCAACAAAATCATTTGTATATGTTGCTGTAGCATTCCCTCCTCCCCCGTATACCTGACTAATCACTAAATGGTTTACTGTAGAAATAACAGCAGTTGTACCATAGTTCAAAGAACTGAAAATTGTTGCAGTAACTCCTGTCGACCTCAATGATTCACATCCACCTGCAGCAGAAGTTTGACTGGCATAATAAACAGATCCATTAGTTAATGAAGTATTGGCTGCCAATGCAGTTCCTCCTGTTGAAGCACTATACCATTGAATACTGTTTCCTGTTGCAGTTAAATTTGAAACCATTGGACTCGTACCATTACAAAATGATTGAGGGCTTGAAATGGTAGGCGCAGATGGTGTTGCTGTAACGGTCACGCTTACTTGTAATCTTGTTGATGATTCACAACCTGAAACAGTTTGAGTTGCATAAAAATTATTTGAACCAACAGGTAACACACCCGATTGTACAGTTCCTCCAGTTGAAGCATTGTACCAAGTTATAGCAGTACCTGCTGCAAAAATACTCGTGAAAGATGGATTTATGCCGCTACAGAAATTCTGTGTTGCTGTTCCTGTCGGTGTTGCTGGTATGGCATTAACTGTAACCATAACTGCATTGGATGCTAATGACTGGGTTGCATTTGTTTGACCACAACCATTGTTGGTAGCATAGGCCACACAAAAATAATATCTTGTCCCTACTTCAGAGGCAGTGCTTAATGGAAGATAACTGGAAGAAGTTGCGCCTGTCAAAATTGTTGCCCCCGAAATTGTATTGGAATTGGTTGTATTATAATACCATTGATATGACAATGTAGGCGAACCTGTGCTACCACTATTCGTAACAGTTACCGATAGTGACGAAGCCGCAATTTCCTGACAAATGGTTTGTGATGTACTGGGTAAAACCGAAGAACTATTAGGACATAGCGGCGTTGAAACGGATGTCCATTGTGCATACAATGTAACATTTGCCGTACCCATAGTATAACTTGCTCCATTTGCATAAGCAGTTCCTGTACCATTGGCTAAAGTATTCCAACCAGAGAAAGAAAAACCGGTGTTAGAAAATGTATTTGTTGATAATGTTGCAGTAGCTGCTGTGGCAATAGTTTGAGCAGACATGGTGCCTGTTCCCCCATTGGCATCAAAAGTTATTGTATTGTTATTAGGTGTCCATTGTGCATACAATGTTGTATTGGCAGATATGGTAAAAGTGGCTCCAGCAGCATAAGACGTACCTGATCCATTTGCAGCCGTATTCCAACCTGCAAATGTATAGCCTGTCTTTACTAAAGTCCCTGTGTTACCTGATACTGTTGCTGTTGCACCTGAAGAGTAGGAACTTGATGAAGGAACAGCACCTGATGTATTGGTATTGCCGTTGTAGCTTAATGTATAATTACTAGTTATTGTTGTCGCTGTAAATTGAATATTGTCAATTCTATTATTACCAGTTGCATTAGTTGCACCTGTTAATGTTAGACGTAAATATGCAACTGATGAATTATCTAAGCCTGTAATAGCTGTTAATGTAGTTGCACCAAATGATGTTGGAATAGTTGTAATAGTTTGCGCAGCAGTCCATGTGGTTCCATTTGTGCTATATTCCCATACATGAGAAGCAAATCCAGTTGAAGTCTTCTGTGCAGCATAGCTAACAATTAAATTTTGATAGCCTGTCATGCTAAATTTAAAAACAGCAAATTTACCATTGGCAGACAAGCTAGTACCTCCAACAAAAGCTATGCATGAGGGAGCAGTTGTAACTGTTGAAAATCCAGTGCCAGCATTTACAGCTGTTCCACCAAATGCGGTAAGTTCATTTCCTGATGTAGCTGTAATCCATGTACTTGAACCATTTGTTCCATTCAAGAATAAACTCCCAGAACCGAAATTCGCAGTTAAAGTTGTTGGGCAACTTGGAGCAGCAGCTACTGCAGTACCTCCATTAGTAGTAGTTTGAAAATCCCAACCAGCAAGTAATACTTGTCCCCAACTTACATTTCCTATCAAACTAAAAAAAAACACTAGCACAGCTATCAATGATTTCTTTGAAAACTTTAGTAGACTACACTTAAATAAATTTAAGCTTATCCATTTTATTTCAGTTAGAACTGAATCCATACTTGTTTTATTAAAATTTGTTACCAGTGGTAACAATAATCAATTCTTAATTGAGATATTCTGATAATTGTCAACTTAATCAATGAGATTTCTTGTTGACTGAAATGCACATTTGAGGATGCATTCTCAGTGGGCAAAAGTATATATAATATGCCGAGTTTGCAAGTCTGCCAACATTATCAAATTATGTATTATTTATAGCATTTGCATAGTATAAAAAGTAATAAAGTTCAGTATTCAAGTTCATTCGTTTGATTTTCAGTCGTTTTTTTAATCTTATTACTGAATAATTATTATCTA
>CALCNY010000211.1 GCA_937897585.1 uncultured Chitinophagaceae bacterium
ACTAAAATCATCATCATTCTTCTGTAACGAACTAAATTTCTGATAAACATGGCTTTTACATTTAAAGGTGAACAATGGAGTAATTCAATAATCAAACTTAACAGGTGGCTTTGTAACCTTTTTACATTGTTCTGATTTATTTTCATTTTAACTAAAAATTTCACACTTAATCGGAACCATTTAGTTTTATAAATAAAAATTAATATATTGCTTAATACTACTCAAAAAATAAAACAATATGCCCGTTAACAAAAACGCAGCTTTTCGCTATAGAATTATTGATGGATGCCTGAGAAATTCAATGCGCAAATATCCAACACTACAGATGCTGAAAGAAATGATTATGGAAGGGGCCGGATTGGAAACATTATCTGATTCACAAGTCAATAAGGATATCAGGGCGATGAAAGACATATACAACGCTCCAATCGAAAATCACAAAATTCATGGTGGTTACTATTATACAGAACCTGATTTTTCTATCAACAGCTTTCCATTGACACAAGATGAAATTCGGGTACTGGATTTGTCAACATCTATTCTAAAACAAATTAAATACAGTGGATATTTCAATCAATTTGAATCGGTGATAGACAAACTCATCAGCGGATTTAGGATTTCAAGAATTCCAGGGTATGAAGAAAGACAAATTATTGAAGTGGAACAGCCTATATCAGATACGGGTATACGCTGGATTGAAATGGCTTATGAAAGTATCATTAACAAATTACCATTGCATATTGATTATAGAAAGTTCAACAGCGACGAGGTAAAGCAACATATTTTCAGCGCCTATATCATTCGCGAATACAGGAACCGCTGGTATTTGACCGGTTATTCCGAACGCTCGGAAGGGATTACTACACTTGCTTTAGATCGAGTGGTGAATATGGAGTTGATGAAAGGTGGTTATCATGCAGCGGATTTTGATGCCAAGGATTTCTTTAAATACGGTTTTGGTGCAACGGTGTACAGCGATTCCAAACCCTACAAAGTAGAATTGGTTTTTGATAATTCAGTTGCCGGCTATATGCTTACCAAGCCTTTACATTCCACTCAGAAAGTAATTTCTCATCAAGAAAGTCTTCATCTCGAAATCGAATGTTACCTCACACCAGAGTTGGAGGGAACCATTTTGAGCTTTGCAGAAAAAGTGAAAGTACTGGCGCCACAGGAGTTGATTGACAGGGTTCAAAAAAGAGCCGAAGAACTTATATTATTGTACAAAAAATAAATTTTATTTCATTGCGATATTTCTTCAAATCAAAAGGCTTGCTCTTTATGTTCTTGTGGATGAGTTTT
Organism: uncultured Chitinophagaceae bacterium; assembly: GCA_937897585.1. Classification (GTDB taxonomy): domain Bacteria; phylum Bacteroidota; class Bacteroidia; order Chitinophagales; family Chitinophagaceae; genus Ferruginibacter. The sequence continues at coordinate 1,303 of CALCNY010000211.1, forward strand.
TACTCATTTGCACAACAGCATACTAATGTTGATTTTGAAATTCCTGAATTAAAGAAAGGGGAGCAGGTGATTCGTCACGCTGGTTTTTCATTGGTATATAATGAACCGTATGAACAGGCGAGTTGGGTGGCTTATGAAATTACAGCTGATGAAACTGTAAAGCGTTTCGAGCGCACCAATCATTTCCTTTCTGATCCTAAAATCTCAACTGGCTCTGCTGATAATGCCGATTACATGGGAAGCGGCTACGATAAAGGTCATCTCGCACCTGCTGGCGATATGGAATGGTCGGCGGAATCATGCGCTGAATCTTTTTATTTCAGTAACATGTCGCCACAAGTGCCTGCTTTCAATCGCGGCATATGGGAAACACTGGAAGAATTTGTAAGAACTAACGCAGTTGCTAACGGAGCTGTATACGTGGTTACCGGTCCAATATTGCAACCCGGACTTCCCGTCATCGGTCACAATCAAGTGGCTATCCCATCTTATTATTATAAAGTAATTCTTGATTATCGTGAACCTCAAAAAAAAGGAATCGGCTTCATTTTACCCAATCAGGAATCTCACAACAGTATTCAGGCTTATGCGATGAGCATCGACCAAGTTGAGAAAACTACCGGCATTAATTTCTTTCCAACACTTAATTCCAATGAAGAGAAATCTCTTGAGTCAGTGCATGATATAAATGTATGGAGCTGGGGATATGAAAAATCACATTCATCAACTACTGCTGTTGTAAAAAATAAATCAACATCAGTGCAATGTTCAGGAACAACTAAAAAAGGATTGCGTTGCAAAAAGATGACCACCAATGCCAATGGCAGGTGTTATCTGCATCAATAATGAACAAAAAAACAAATCAATAGAAACATGTTTAAATGTCCCAATACTGATTGCGCCATTCACCAAAGAGGCAAGGAAATGCCGGTCTTCATGACCTGCCCGCTTTGTGATACCCCTCTCGAAAGCCAGCGCCAGTTTACCCCTTTTCAACTGAAGGTGAAGGACAATTTTCCTTATGTTATTGCATATCCGTATACACAGATGTTGGAGGAGTCATCTGTAAGAAATAGACTTGAATATTTGACTTTTACTTTGATCAACATACTTAAATATCTAGGACTGATTACCGCTTCAGAATATTATCATTCTCCCATAAAATCTCAAAAACTGAATGAGTTGTTCAGAAACAATTTATACCAACCTTCCATCGGCAACTGGAATCAATTCATCAGAGAAGCCATCAAAGAATTAAATAATCAAAAACACAAATGGATATTTCCAGAACTGACTTCGGTTTATGAGAACATAGAAACCGGAAGCGGCGTGAAAAAATATAAAACCGAAACAGAAATAACAAATGAAGACGGTGAAACCGCCTGGCTTGAAATATCCGAAACTGCCATTGGAACACTCATCAATTTCAGAAACAAATATCTTGGCCATGGACCGCCATTGAATAATGAAGAATATGGGCAGTTGTTTGAAAAGTATTATCCTGTATTGGAAGATTTGCTTACGGGCATTGCGCCACTTGCAGAGATTGCCATGTACAAATCCGATCATCGCCATGTATACAAACTCATGGGTTTGAAAATACAGAGCATCGATGGGCATCAATCTTTTCCTGAAGAAAATGTTTGGATTGAAAAAGAAGAAAGGAAATTAAACCTACTGCCTTTCTTTGTATTGCCTCAGCAATTTGCCGGCATCAAAGACAATCCGCAAGTATTTGTTTACGAACAAAATACTTCGGCAAGGTTGGTGTTCTTTTCGCCGGAAAGTAAAAAGGCCGAAAGCAAAGGCGATGTACTTGAAAAAATGAATGAACTCATTGCTGAAAAAGAAAATGAGCGTTCATTAACTGCAGCCGAACTGACCCGTGCTAAAATAGATAAACGCATTGATGCCATTAACCTCAAACTCCGCAACGGACTCATCAGAGAGAAGAAAATTATTGAAGGTGTTTATCAGAATCGTAATAAAGAAGAGGAAGTGCTGATAAACTGGATTGGTCTGCCTTATGGCTTGTTGTTTGTAAATGCGGAAGCCGGCTCGGGTAAAACCAATTTGCTCGATTATGCCAATACCATTTATCAGCAACAAAATCATTCTTCACTTTTCTTGCGTGCCAATCATTTGGATACAGGCAATCCTGAAATCGTTATCAAGAAACTCTTGAATATTGATGTCTCGGTTAGCATGCAGGACTTGTTGCAATTTTATACCCAGCAAGATCCTTTGATGATTGTGATTGATGGTGGCAATGAACATGCTGATGCGGATAATTTTTTGAAAGAGTTGGTGGAATGGCTTTTGCAAAATAAAGGTGGAGCATTGAAAATAGTAATGTCCTGGCGCTCGGCAACAGATGGCTCTTTACCTGATCTGAAAAATGTAGAAGAGATTTTGTACAAAGCGCCCAATTACCAACGTCAACAAGTATCCGAAAATTCAGCTACTGTTGATGATAAAACAGGTGCTGTTAAAGATGCTGGTTTGGGACTTACAGTAAATCAGGCCGAAGGTCATCCTTTGGTAAAAAATGCATTGAAGCTGGATGCATTTAATCGGGAGGAATTATTGCAGGTTTGGGGAAAATATGCTGATTATAAGGAAGGAAAGAATAAGAAATTATTTGCACCGCAGTTTACCGCAGAAGAATTGGAGAAAACCGATAAGCCTTTACTGGAGCAGTTATACAATCCTTTGTTGTTGCGTATGTTTTTGGAAGAGTTCAACAATAAAAAATACAAGGCCATTGGAAACGGGTTTACTGAAATATGGGAATTCTGGTGGCGGGCTTTGAGTAAGAATGAAAGGCATGTGAAGTTTCTATCTGACCTGGCGATTTTTCTGGCAGAAAAGGACAGGCTTGCTATTGAGCTGGATGAGTTGTATGAACATCCTGAACTGGGAAAGGAATTTGAAAACCTGCAATCGGATAGTCCATACCGGCAGTTGCTTGAGAAAGGGGAGTTACTCAGCTTTTTTAAAAACAACAAACTCATGTCTGGGTTTGTGATGGAAAAGAAATTCTATTTTGTACTCAGCCATAGTTTGATAGCACAGCAAGCGAATAAAGAAACCATTTTGAAATTATTGCAAACTGGCACCAAATGGAAAGAAGCGATTACTTATTACCTCAACCATCAGGTGAAGAATAAACAATATGATTTGTTGTTTGAGTTGATTGATGAGCCTTTAGTAAATAAAGAAATTTTATCAAAACCACTGGCGCAAGCTATAATAACAGAGGATATTCAGAAAGTTTTGGATGGGCTTTTACAAAATCCAACTGAGAGAGATTGGCAGATTTTAGGGATGAGTATAAATTATCTACAAAATTCAGGAAAAGAAGATCATATAAAATCCATTGCAAATATTGTTTTTAATAAGGCAATACTTTTTGAGCCTTATCAAGTTAAAATTGGGATTTCATTATTTAAGAACTTATCCATTAAGCAAAAAAAAATCCATGTTGACAAAACAAAATCAGCACATTTGGGAGAAATGAATATTGAAAATGTCAATAATTATTATGACGTAATGAAGACTTTCTTTGAATTTGGGGATTTTAATAACTCAATTAAATATGCTGAAATATGTGAAGGAATATACTTACAAGAAAATAAATATGAAATTCATCTAGGAAGGGTTTATTTGAATAAAGCTGCATCTTTAATGGGAATAAGTGGTAAGTCTGATGAAGCATTCCATACATTGAAGAAGGCTGAAATT
>CALCNY010000212.1 GCA_937897585.1 uncultured Chitinophagaceae bacterium
AATGTTGATACTACATTTTACAATTTTAATGTGAATGATAATCTGTTTTCATCCGCATCAGACAGGTTTAAAATCGTTTTTAAAACTGTACAAGCTTTGCCTGTGGATTTCATTTCAGTAAATGGATTTTTGTTAACAGATGGTTCTAAGAAAATAAATTGGGAAGTTGGCCATTCAATCAATATCGATCATTATGAAATTGAAAGAAGTAATGATGGAAGTGAATTTTCATTGATTGGATCGGTAGCTTCAACAAGCGAAATAAATTATCAATTCACAGATGAAGGAAACGAAAGTGGTAAATTGTTTTATAGAATCAGAGCAGTTGAAAATGGGGGTAGTTATTATTTCAGTAAATTAGTTGTTGTTGATAATGTAGCAAATGGTGGGTTTGTCATTTGTCAAAATCCTGTTGAAGGAAATATTATCCATTTAAAAATTGGCAAAAAAATACTCAATGGAAATTATTCATGGAAAATAATAAATCAAATTGGACAAACTATTCAAAAAGGAGATTTGTTAGTTGATAAGAATACAATTCAAACAAAATTGTTTTTACATCAATTTATTTTATCTGGAAACTATGAGTTGGTCATAGCAAATAAAAATAACTTTAGTGAAACACTACATTTATTGATTCAATAGTTTTCATGCTTGATTTTAAAAGCATCTAACTTTTCCATTTTCACATTCCCATGAATTTTAAAATTACTGCTACGAAAAAGACTTTCAAAAGAAATTAAAAATTTAATAATATTGGCTCCCAGATAATATAAAAAATGTAAGTCATTGCTCTTTAATTAATTGTGAAAAGGTAATCATATTGGGCTTCAACTCATATTCAATAATTAGCTACAAGCAAACCTACTTATTAACATTGTATGTTAATAAGTTATATATTTGACATCCCGTCCCGGTTGAAGACTAGTAATAAAATCATTGAAATCAGATACCGGATTGAAAAAACAACAAGAAATAATATTGAGCATCATTAGGCGCAAGCTATATTATAGCATTGTTTTTTTAATTGTTTTTTTATTTACTCTCTTGCAGGAAAAAGTTTTCGCTCAGGAGATATTTTCGAATCAGATTACAGATCCCAATCCAAGTAGTTATAATCCTTTTGTTGATAATCAATATACCGACGTACATCTTACTGCATATGGAATTGGGAGGGGTAGTGGCATTACGCCAGCAATTGGTTTAGACAGATACAATGCAGCCAATTTTAGTGCTAATTTAAGAGACACCAGCGACTACTTTAGTTTTATAATGGTACCTGATTCTGCTTATCAAATTAATTTCACCAGCTTTATTTATAACGGACAAAAAAATACAGAGGGACCTGTTTCTTTTTCTTTGAAAAGTAGTATTAATGGTTATTCCACAAATATTGGACTTCCAAATGCAACAGGAACAACGATTTCTCTTGCTGCAACAACATTTCAAAACGTACGTGTACCTATTGAGTTCAGATTATATGCTTGGGGTGCAGTAAATTCTACAGGAACATTTAGTATCAACGATTTTTCATTTAATGGCGAAGTTCTTTTGTCGCCTCAATTATCTTCAACTTCAATTGCATCATTTGGTAACGTATGTGTGAATAATTTATCGCCAACAAATACTTTTAGTATTCAAGGGTATAATTTAACATCAGATTCGGTGAAATTGTCGCCGGTAAATGCCTATCAATATTCTTTAGATAATTTGAATTTTTATGATTCATTAAGTATAGGGATGGCTGGTACTCAGTCTCGATTAATTTATGTAAGATTTCTTCCAATAGCCGCCATTTCATATTTTGGAAATATTGGCATCTCTGGAGGCGGTGCATCTGGTATTTTTGTACCTGTTGTTGGTAGAGGGCTTGGAACGGCACCTACTGTAAGCTTCGGAACAGTAACTAACTTAACCACTTCCTCAGTTATTATAAATGGAACTATAACCTCTATTGGATGTAGTAATATCAGTTCTTATGGGATAGAATATAGCACCAGTCCGGGTTTTGCAAATGGAACGGGAAATAATGTTCCTGGAACCAATCTTTCGGGGAGTTTTTTTTCAGTTTCTTTATCTGGGTTGACACCTCCAGGGCAAACATTTTATTTTCATACTTATGCGGTTAACAGCGGAGGTATTAAATATGGAGTTGAAAATTCATTTACTTTATTATCAAATGTTTCCGCAATTACCATTCCCACAACCGGATCAGGATCACTCTCATCTTTTGGAAATGTTTGTATCAACACTATCAGTTCTGCAAATTCATTTCGTATAACAGGAAGTGTTTTAGATGGCAGTAATATTGTAATAGGTCCTTTGAGTAATTTCAGTTTTTCTTTATCATCTTCTGGCACCTACACTAATACTCTTACTCTTACTCAAGGCGGTTCGGGATATTCATATACTTCGGGTACACTTACCAGTTGTATCATTTATGTGAAATTCACACCAACAATAATTGGAAACTATAATGGATTGATTCCTATTTCTGGTGGAGGAGCACCTGATGTTTCTGTAAATGTTACAGCATCCTGTATTAATAGTAGTCCGGTAGTTACAACAGGAACTGCGTTGGCTATAACAGCATTTGGCGCCAATTTACAGGGTGTAATATCTTCTCCAGGCTGCAGCACTCTTTCTTCTTATGGGTTTGAATATAGCACTACACCTGGCTTTACTCCTGGTACTGGCATTCGTGTTAGTGCTTCAAATTTAAATGGTAATGCATTCAGTCTTTCTTTAAATGGGCTTTCGCCATCTACTGTTTATTATTATTGTGCTTATGCAATAAATAATGGAGGCACAGGTTATGGTTTGATAAATAATTTTCTTACCACTGCTGTACCCACAAAATTGATTATTACTGAAGTACTTCCCAATTCTCCATTTGCTTTGGCCCCATTTTCAATTACTGTAACTGCTGTTGACAATCTGGTGACTATGAATCCAATAAATGTCACAGAAAATACTGCTTTTTCAATTTCATTAGTTACAGGCTCATACGTACTCAATATTCCTAACTCACAGTCTGGCGTAATCGCTGCAGGAACAAATAGCGTAACGATAACAGGAAATTTTTATAGTCATGATCAAAATAATATAGGAATTCAGGCTTCAGTAACTTCAGGAATGTCAATTGGTGTGAGTCCGGTTTATTATTTTGATGTGTTACCTTATAACGGATCAGGTGATTTTATATGGGCTTCAAATCTAG
>CALCNY010000213.1 GCA_937897585.1 uncultured Chitinophagaceae bacterium
CGCAAAAAACAGTTAAGTTATTTTCGCTGATGATATTGTTGGAATTAGCGTCAACTCTGATCATCCAGTAATCAGAACTTGAATTGGGTACCAAATAAATTTGCCAGCAAAGTATCACTTGTTTGCCATCTAAAACCGGAACCCACAATAATTCGGCAGTGATGTTTTCATAAGCCACACCACATTTACCAAAATCAAATTTTCTTCCGGGAATTAGAGTAGTAGGATGTAAAGAATTGAAGTTGAATATTTTTTTAGATTGCAAAGCTTTAGTAACCGCAACTTCAGGAGTAATTGATGGGAAAATGCTGATGGCATTTACTTTTGATTTGATATCAGAAATTCTCTCTCCAAAATTTGAATACAGCATATCATTTTTAAAAGCCAGCGATTGCAGTTGATTAAAAACAGGAAGTCCTTTATAGGTTTGTTGTAAGTAAACCATGCTTAATCCCGAGCTATAACTTTGATAAGCACTTGAAACGATAGAATTAAAAACATCTTCATCGGAAAGTCCAATGGCAGTTTTGTTTTTTATCACCATGTCAAATGCTTTGGATTTTTCGATATCCTGTGCTTTTAGGTTTAAAAACAACAAAGAAGTGCATACAAAAAGTAAAACTCTTTTCATAAAAAGGTAATTGTGATAAATGAATTTGAAATTAGAAGTCAACTTAGGGTTAAGGAATTAGATTCAAAGGGGTTGGAAAACAGGTGCGTAAATTACATCATTTTTGAAGAGTATCATATAATTTGTCAGTAAATCATGAGTTTTACAAGCCAAAAACTAAATAAATGTTCGACAAATGACTTTTCAATAGATTTTGTTTAAAAATATGCTTGTAATTTTTTTGATTTTTTCGAGGTATTTTTTGTCATTAAGGCTCTCAACCTTACCTTTGCGCCCAATTTAGGAATTGTATTTAAAAATGATATTTTCATTTTACAGCAATCCCGAATTAATAAAATCATATTTCAACTTAAATAATTATGGTAGAAATTAAACCAGACGAAATTTCGGCGATACTTCGTCAGCAATTAAGCAATTTCAATGCAGGCGCCAGTTTGGAAGAAGTGGGCACTGTACTTCAAGTGGGTGATGGTATTGCTCGTATTTATGGATTGAACAATGTTCGCTCAGGTGAACTTGTTGAATTTGAAAATGGTGTAAAGGCAATTGCCCTTAACCTTGAAGAAGACAATGTGGGTGTGGTTTTGATGGGTGACAGTGGAGCTATCAAAGAAGGCGATAAAGTAAAAAGAACTTCTCAGATTGCCTCTATCAAAGTGGGTGAAGGCATGAGCGGTCGTGTTATCAATACTTTAGGTGAACCTATCGATGGTAAAGGTCCTTTGAAAGGCGAATTGTATGAAATGCCATTGGAGCGTAAAGCACCAGGGGTAATCTTCAGAGAGCCTGTAAAAGAACCACTACAAACAGGTATCAAAGCGATTGACGCGATGATTCCTATCGGTCGTGGTCAGCGTGAGTTGATCATCGGTGATCGTCAAACGGGTAAAACAGCTATTGCCGTTGATACCATCATCAATCAAAAAGAATTCTACAAAGCAGGTAATCCTGTTTATTGTATATATGTTGCGATTGGACAAAAAGCGTCTACCATCGCAGGTATCATGAAAACATTGGAAGAAAATGGAGCGATGGCTTACACCACTATCGTAGCCGCTTCTGCATCTGATCCAGCTCCTTTACAGTTCTATGCACCATTTGCGGGCGCTGCAATCGGAGAGTTCTTCCGTGATACTGGCAGACCAGCTTTGATTATCTATGATGATTTATCAAAGCAAGCTGTGGCTTATCGTGAAGTTTCATTGTTGCTTCGTCGTCCACCAGGTCGTGAAGCTTATCCTGGAGACGTGTTCTATTTGCATAGTCGTTTATTGGAAAGAGCTGCGAAAGTGGTTGCTAAAGATGAAATCGCTAAGCAAATGAATGATTTACCAGAATCTATCAAGCATTTGGTAAAAGGAGGAGGTTCTTTAACCGCGTTGCCAATTATTGAAACACAGGCTGGTGACGTATCTGCTTATATTCCTACAAACGTAATTTCTATCACTGACGGACAGATATTCTTAGAAAACAACTTGTTTAACGCGGGTATTCGTCCAGCGATTAACGTAGGTATTTCTGTAAGTCGTGTGGGTGGTAATGCGCAGATTAAATCCATGAAAAAAGTTGCCGGTACTTTGAAACTGGATCAGGCCCTTTATCGTGAATTGGAAGCGTTTTCTAAATTTGGTGGAGATCTTGATGCGGCTACAAAAAGTGTAATCGACAAAGGAGCCAGAAACGTGGAAATTTTGAAGCAAGCTCAATACTCTCCATTCTCTGTAGAAAAACAAGTTGCTATCATTTACTTGGGTACTCAGGGCTTATTGAGAAATGTTGCAGTTAGAAATGTAAAAGCTTTTGAAGAACATTTCTTGATGGAAATGGAAAATAAGTATCCTGAAATTTTGGCTGAATTCAAAAAAGGAAACTTGCCTGAAGAAGGATTGAAAAAAATGACAGAACTCGCGAATGGTTTGAGTGCTCAGTATAAATAGGCTTCACCCCCAACCCCTCTCCAAAAGAGAGGGGAGAAGGAAAATAAATAACAGTATTCTTTTTAAATGCTCATGATTGATTTCATGAGCATTTTTTGTTTGCCACGACTAGCGCCGGTCTCCTGACCGGTGTTAGTAAACGGTCTCCCGAACGGTGTCAAATAGCGCATTAAGTTTATAACTTATGCAAATTGTGTTGAACAAAAACAGTCAAAGACTGCAAACCTCTTTTAGACACCGGTCAGGAGACCGGCGCCATTTCCTAAATAGCAATCAAAAAAACAATTCGTGAATTCGTGGTTAAATCATCCAATTACCAAATCATCAAATCACCAAATTGATCTCCTCCTTGCTAATTTGTCAGTTTCTCACAAAGGAACAGTTTTTGCATATTTGACGTAAAACACAAACAATGACAATAGGAATCATTTTCATTTCTTTAATTTTTATGTTTATTGGTATGGCTGTTCAGTCAAGATTGAAAAGCAAATTCACCGAATACAGTCAGGTTGGCACATCAAGTGGAATGAGTGGCGAAGAAATTGCAAAAAAAATGCTGAAAGACAATGGCATTTATGATGTACAAGTAACTTCAGTTGATGGTATGCTCACTGATCATTACAATCCCATGAATAAAACAGTAAATCTAAGTGCAGAAGTTTTTAATGGCAGAAGTGTTGCTGCTGCTGCAGTTGCTGCTCATGAGTGCGGGCATGCAGTTCAACACGCAACAGCATATTCTATGTTGATGTTGAGAAGCAAGATTGTACCAGCTGTTCAAATAAGCAGCTCACTTTCACAATGGATTATTATGATTGGATTGGGATTGGGATTTGGTACAGGGAATGCAACTGTTTTGCTTATTGGTATTATTTTATTTGCCATAACCACATTGTTCAGCATCATTACATTACCTGTAGAATTTGATGCTTCAGCAAGAGCTTTACAATGGTTGGGCACTGCTAATATCACAACTCCTTCTGAAAAAGAAAAAGCCAAAGATGCCTTGCATTGGGCAGCATTGACTTATGTAGTGGCGGCTTTGGCATCGATTGCTATGTTGTTGCAATACATCATGATATTTATGAACAGAAACAGAGATTAAAAAATAAACTATTACCGAAGGTTATCTATAATAGTAAATTGATAACTTCGCTGAGAATAATAAAAACCACATTATTAACCAATTAACTTCAACAATGGATTTCGGAAAAGAGTTTCAAAAATATGCTGTGAATCACAGAGGAATCAGCAGCAATACGTTGCATGGTTATATCGATCATAGCGTTACCAATCTTACACCTAATATTATCGAAGAGCGTCCAATGAATGTGGCTGTAATGGATGTATACAGCAGATTGATGATGGACAGAATTATATTTTTAGGCTACCCAATCAACGACGAAGTGGCAAACATTGTTACTGCTCAATTGTTGTTTTTGGAAAGTACGGATCGTACCAGAGATATTCAAATGTATATCAACAGTCCAGGCGGTAGTGTTTATGCAGGATTAGGAATGTATGATACTATGCAATTTATTACACCAGATATCGCAACAATTTGTACGGGTATGGCAGCTAGTATGGGCGCGGTATTGATGTGTGCAGGTGCAAAAGGAAAAAGAACCGCTTTAAAACATAGTCGTATCATGATGCACCAGCCTAGTGCAGGAGCGGGTGGACAAGCAACCGACATCGAAATCACTGTAAACGAAATCAGAAAAATTAAAAAAGAATTGTACGATATTCTTTCTCATCATACCGGGCAGCCATTTGAAAAAGTTGCTGCTGATTGCGACAGAGATTATTGGATGACTTCAACAGAAGCAAAAGAATATGGTTTGGTTGATGAAGTACTAATCATGAATCCAAGAAAAACAAAAAAAGATTAAACCCAACTTTTTAAAATAATTAAAATGAGTATCAATTATAAGAATTTCAGAATGGAAGAAGAGTCGCCCGCATCACCTGAAAATCCAATGGAAAAAATGATGAGTGGCTGGATGTTTGACAAGAAATTTATCGAACAAAGAAAAGTGTTTTTGTGGGGTCCAGTAGATGACAAAAGTTCAAAAGAAATAACCGACAGACTTTTATATTTAGAAGCCATCAATCCAGGAGCAGAAATCACTTTTTATATTAATAGTCCGGGTGGAGTAGTAACAAGTGGAATGGTTATTTATGACACCATGCAAATGATTAGTTCTCCTGTAAGTACAGTATGCATGGGCATGGCAGCGAGTATGGGAAGTATTTTGCTAAGTGGCGGCGCCAAAGGAAAAAGATATATTTTCCCTCATGGAGAAGTGATGATACACCAACCAAGTGGCGGTGGCAGAGGTACAAGTGCTGATTTAGAAATCATGGCGGTGCAAATGCAAAAAACAAAGGAAATGGGTGCTCAATTGTTGGCAGATAATTGCGGACAAACATTCGAAAAAGTTATGAAAGATTTTGATCGTGATTATTGGATGGATGCAAAAGAATCAATTGAATATGGCATCGTAGATCATTTACTTGAAAAGTTATAATTCAATAATCTTATTTTTCAGGCTGTTTCAGATAATGGAACAGCCTTTTTTTTCTTCGATCCTTATTGATCTTCAAGCTTTTTGTGAAAAGTAATTGTGGTAAATAAAAGCTTAATCTTATTCAACAAAAATGCCGGATAAAGAGTATCCGGCATTCTATTTTAATTTTTAAAATTACTGTTTAGCCAAAGAGACGGTAGTAATTTCCCCTGTTACAGCATCAGTTAATTTTACCTTGAAACCTGCGCAAGAAAAATTCTGAATTTCCGCTGTTGTACTATCTACAATCATGTTGTTGCCAGAAACCGACCATGTGCCACTATCTGCGTTTGTTGGATTGCACGAGGTAGCTCCTTCGGAAACGGTATAAGTGCCGTTTGAATTGAAAGTTAGCAAATCGTCCTTTTCGCAATCTGGATAGCTTGGAAATAAGTCCACTTCCGGTGTAGCAGCATCTGCTTTGTATAAAAAAGAAGTGGTTTTGTAAGTGCCTATTACACTTGCAGTGTTGTACGTACAAGTTGCTGAAGTTGGAGTATCTTTTTTACAAGAGCCTAAGATCAGCAAGGCCAATAAAGATAAAATTGATAGCTTTTTCATTAAAAATGATGTTTTGGTTAAAAAATTATTCAATTACGAAATTAGAAAATTTTACGATATTAAACAACCATTAATTTAATAATAAACTCTTCATTTTTCTTTTTTGATAATAAACAATTCTTTTGCTATGATAGTAGCAATTTACTTCTCTTTGTTATCTTTGCTGACTGTAAAAAGCAAAATCCTTTTTACGAAAAATCAATATATGGCCAAACAAACTTCATTGCATTGTTCTTTCTGCGGCAGAAACCGTGAGGAAGTGAAAATATTGATTGCCGGTCAGGATGGTCATATTTGTGAAAACTGTGTTGAACATGCTCAGGAGATTATTTCACAAGAATTATCTGTGAGCAGCATGAACAACAAGAATCAACAAAATGCCTCAGCAGGTAGCAAGCTGATGGTTAAGAAACCGATTGAAATCAAAACCTTTCTTGATGAATATGTAATCGGTCAGGATGATGCTAAAAAAGTATTGGCTGTAGCTGTTTACAATCATTACAAAAGATTGAACCAGAAAATTGATAATGATGTTGAGATTGAAAAAAGCAACATCATCATGGTGGGTGAAACCGGAACCGGAAAAACATTGCTCGCCAAGTCAATTGCCAGAATGCTGAATGTACCCTTTACCATTGTGGATGCGACGGTGTTTACAGAAGCAGGTTATGTAGGAGAAGATGTGGAGAGCATGCTCACTCGTTTGTTGCAATCTTGTAATTATGATGTGGCAGCAGCTGAAAGAGGAATTGTTTACATAGATGAAATAGATAAAATTGCCCGCAAAAGCGATAACCCATCAATCACTCGCGACGTAAGTGGAGAAGGCGTTCAACAAGGTTTACTGAAATTGTTGGAAGGCAGCGAAGTATTAGTGCCACCTCAGGGCGGAAGAAAACATCCCGAACAAAAGTTAATCAAACTCAATACACAAAACATTCTTTTCATTTGCGGTGGCGCTTTTGATGGTGTAAACAGAATCATTGCCAAAAGAATCAACACCAACGCTATAGGTTTTAATGTTAACAAGGAAATGCAGGAATACCAGCATAACAATTTATTGCAGTTTGTGAACTCTGTTGATTTAAAACATTTTGGTTTGATACCTGAGTTATTGGGCAGATTACCGGTTGTTACTTATCTCAATCCATTGGATGCGGTAACCCTAAGAAACATTCTTACCGAACCTAAAAATTCATTGGTAAAGCAGTTTACAAAATTGTTTGAAATTGAAGGTATCGCTTTAACTTTTGAGCCTGCGGTACTTGATTTCATGGTTGAAAAAGCTTTGGAATATAAATTGGGAGCGCGCGGTTTACGCAGCATTTGCGAGGGTATTCTTACTGATGCTATGTATGAAATGCCAACTCAAAAACCAACCCAATTCAATGTAACATTGGAATATGCTGAAAACAAATTCAATACCACAAAATTAAGTTTGCTTAAAGTAGCATAAGCTCATTAATACATTCATTTTAAATTCCGGCATTTTTTGCCGGTTTTTTTTGTCAAGACTTTTCATAAAAAAATGTGACTAAACAATATTAAAAACTTCTATTAAAAAATATTTTTTTAGACTTCTTAATAGTTAATTTTACACCTCATTCAAATTCAACAACAAAATGGTAGATGTTATCTTGGGATTGCAGTGGGGCGATGAAGGAAAGGGAAAGATTGTAGATTTTTTCGCAAAGCATTATGATGTGATCGCCAGATTTCAAGGCGGTCCAAATGCAGGCCATACACTTTATGTGAATGACAAAAAAATTGTGTTACATCAGATTCCAAGTGGAATTTTTCATGAAGATAAAATCAACTTGATTGGTAATGGTGTTGTATTAGATGCTGTTACTTTGAAAAAAGAATGTGATGCCGTTGCTTCTTTTGGTGTTGATTACAGAAAGAATCTTTACATCAGCGAAAGAACGCATTTGATTTTACCAACTCATAGAGCATTGGATAAAGCAAGTGAATTGTCTAAAGGTAATGAGAAAATTGGAAGTACATTAAAAGGTATTGGTCCAGCTTACATGGATAAAACCGGAAGAAATGGTTTGCGTGTTGGTGATTTATTAGACAAAAATTTCACGACTCAATACATCAAGCTTCGCATGAAACACCAGCGTTTGCTTGATAATTTCAATTTCCACGAAGAGATTTCACAGTGGGAAGAAGAATTTTTTGAAGCAATAGAATTCCTTCGTTCATTCAAGATTGTGAATGGTGAGTATTTCATCAACGACAAAATCAGCAAAGGCATGAAAGTGTTGGCAGAAGGTGCACAAGGAAGTATGCTGGATGTTGATTTTGGAACTTTCCCATTTGTTACAAGCAGTAGCACGATCACTGCTGGTGTTTGTTCAGGATTAGGTATTGCACCACAAAAAATTAAAGAAGTAATTGGTATAACAAAAGCATATTGCACAAGAGTGGGTAGTGGTCCGTTCCCAACTGAATTGACAGACGCTACAGGCGATTTCCTTCGCAATGCAGGCAACGAATTTGGTAGCACTACAGGAAGACCTCGTCGTTGTGGTTGGATTGATTTGGTGGCCCTCAAATTTGCTTGCATGATCAATGGGGTTAGCCAAATCGTGATGACGAAAGCGGATATTCTAGATTCTTTGGAAGAATTGATGGTATGTAAAAGTTATTTAGCCAATGGAAAAGAAATGAATGAAGTTCCATTTCAAATGAATCGCATGCAAATAGAAGCGATTTACGAATCTTTTAAAGGATGGAATACAGATATTTCAACTATGACTTCTGAAGGTAATATGCCACAGGCAATGAAGACGTATATTGAGTACATAAATACTTATCTTGGTGTTCCTGTAAAGTATATTAGTAATGGTCCAGGCAGAGAGCAAATTGTTGCGATTTAATTTTTTTTAAAAAAAGTATTGAAAATATTTGGCTAATTAAAAAACTCGTGGAAATTTTACACAACTAATCCTGTATAGAAATGGCTCCAAAATCAGAAAACGAAAAAAAGACAACAACTAAAGCAGCCGCTCCTAAAAAAGCCGCTCCTAAAAAAGCTTCGCCTAAATCTAAGGCTGATGACGACATCGATGACGATGATGACGATCTTGAAGAAACGCCGAAATCAAAAACGGCAAAGGGTGCTTCAAAAAAGAAATCATCTGATGACGACGATGACGATGATGATGATGTAGATGTAAAAGATGATTGGGATCAACCAGAAGAAGACGATAGTTGGGATCCTGACTTCGAAGAGTTTGATGTTCCTAAATCAAAAACAAAGAAAGCCCCTGGTAAAAAACCATCAAAAGCAGATGATGATTTTGATGATGATTTTAAAGACCTTGGGTTGTTTGATGATGATATGGGAGGCGGATTTGATGATGATGATTTTTAATCACATTCAGTGAAAAACAACAATATTTATTTTTCAGAAAATAATACTGATAACTTTAAATTGAAAATGTTGAACTGGGCCAACCGGTTCAACATTTTTTCTTTTTTAGACAGCAATCATTACAAATCTGACTCTTCAAATTTAGAATGGAAACTTGCTTGCGGAGTGCAGCAAATCATTACAACTGAAAATAAAAATGCTTTTGCAGTAATTAAAGAATTTCACCTCCAGCATCCCGGCTGGCTTTTCGGGCATATCAGTTATCCTTCCGTGAAGCCCGACAATATTGGCTTTCATCATGCGCTTTTTTTTATTCCGGAAATTATTATCACTTGTACAAACAACACGATAAGCATCGAATCTTCTCTTGAATCTGCTGAAATTATTTATCAGCAAATCAATCAGCTTGAAATTATAGCAACATCTCCTCAACATAAATTACATATTCAGGCAACCATTACACAAGATGAATACATCAATGCCATTCTGAAAATTAAACACCATATTCAAAGAGGCGATTGTTATGAAATGAATTATTGTCAGGAATTTGTTGCTGAAAACGCAGTCGTTAATCCGATTGATTTGTTCTTTCAATTGACAGCTATTTCACCCAATCCTTTTTCAACTTTGTATAAGAATGATGACAAGTATTGCATTGGTGCAAGTCCGGAAAGATTTATCTCCAGAAAAAATGCAACGGTTATTTCTCAACCGATTAAAGGCACTTCAAAAAGAATTCATGACAATGCTGAAGCAGATGAAATCTCCAAAAATCAATTACACAACAGTAGTAAAGAACGCAGTGAAAATGTGATGATTGTTGATTTGGTGAGAAACGATCTAAGCAAAATCGCAACTGAAGGAACGGTTAAAGTAGCTGAATTATTTGGGTTGTATAGTTTCCCTCAGGTACACCAAATGATCAGTACCATAACTTGCGAAACTGATTTGAATACGCACTGGACTGACATTGTAGAAGCTACTTTCCCTATGGGATCTATGACGGGTGCTCCTAAAACAAAAGTAAGGGAACTTACAGAAGCCTATGAAGCTACACCTCGAGGCTTATTTTCAGGAACTATCGGTTATGTGTGCCCGAATGGTGACTTTGATTTTAATGTTGTTATCAGAAGTATTTTTTACAACCATTCAAAAAAGTTAATCTCTTATAAAGCTGGTGGAGGTATTACAATCAATAGCGATCCCTTGCAGGAATACCAAGAGACTTTAATTAAAGCTGCTGCGATAAAAGATATCTTACAAACTTAACCCCAACTCCATATTATGCATCGGAAAAAATTTCTTCAGTTGGCTTTGATGAGTCCTGCTGCTTTGTTTATCGAGCCTGCAAAATTGGTTGCGGATTTATTCAGTAATCATACTGATAGCAATGTTATTTATTACAAAAAAGGTGATGCAGCATACGAAGAACTCAGAAAAGGCTTTAACAAAAGAATCAATAAATTTCCCGCAATCATTGCATTTTGTAAAAATGAACAAGGTGTTGCAGAAGCTGTAAAGTTGGCCACTAAAAATAATTTACCTGTTGCTGTGAAAAGTGGCGGTCATTGTATGGAAGGTTTTTCTTGCAATAATAATGGCATGGTGATTAATTTGTCGCCATTAAATAAAGTTGAATGGCTTGATGCCAATACCATTCGTGTTGGCCCCGCATGCAAGCTTGCAGATATTTATAATGAACTGCTCCCAAAAAATAAAATCATTCCCGGTGGTTCCTGTGCTGGCGTTGGAATAGGAGGACTCGCCCTGGGTGGTGGTTATGGTTTACTGGCAAGAAAATTTGGTCTGACTTGCGATAGTTTACAATCTGTAACTATGGTAGACGGAAAAGGGAATATAGTTGATTCAAATTCTGACAAAGAATTGCTATGGGCTTGTAAAGGAGGCAACAATGGAAATTTTGGCGTTGTTACCTCTCTCACTTTTAAAGTCCATGATGCGCCTGCAACCATGCAGAGTTTCAAATTCAGATCATTTAATGTAAACACTGACAGAGCTAAAAATATTTTAAGCAAATGGTTTGATATCAGTAAAAATTTACCCGACTCTTGTTTCAGCGCATTTGTACTGAATCATAAAACACTTTACATATTGATTACTAACACTGGTAAGCACACGCCAGAGTTGCAAAAGATAATAGATGAATTAAAATCTGTTAGTGATAAAAATACCAATAGTATCAGACAACCATTAGCTGCTGCTTTAAAAAATTACTATGGTAGAAAAGATCCACTGTATTTTAAAAATGCATCAGCAGGTTTATATAAAAACTACGCTGAAATATCAGGTTGTATTGACAAAGCCCTTGATCTTGTTGTCACAACACCTGGAATGATTTATCAGGTAAATACATTAGGCGGGAAGATTCTGAATAAAGATTTTGAAACCGCATCTGCATTTCCGCATCGGGATTGCCTTTACTTCTCAGAACTGCAAACCTACTGGGAACAACCTTTTCAGGAAAAAAGATTATTACAACAGTTTCAGCAAGTTCAGGAAGTATTCATTAATCATGGTATTACTGCACAATACAGAAATTATCCGGATATTAATTTCGTCAATTGGAAAGAATATTATTATTCAAAAAATTATACAAGATTACAAAAGATGAAACAGAAATTTGATTCGGCTAATCTTTTCCGTTATGAACAGAGTTTAGTTTAGCTTATTGTTTTTTTCTTTTCTTGATTGATGGTTGTTCAGGTTTTACTGTAGTTGTAGCCGGAGTTTCATTGTCGCTGAGCAACAATTCTATACATTCATTCAGAATCAGGTATTTGTTGGCAATAAATAGCTCCATTTTTTCTTTAGGCAATTTAAGTTCATAGCTTCCGGTTAACGACAATTGTTCATCTAGTTGAGGATTGTATTTGTTAAATACTGATAAGTCTATTGATAAATTTTTAGCAATGATTTTCCCGATAAATTTTCCAGATATCATTTGCTTTTCAAGGTTTTCATCTGTTGCTAATTTCATTTCAGGTCTATTGTTTTTGCTTTCATCAATAATAACAAAGGCATTATTTTCCATCACATAATGTGTAGCAATAAATTTTTTTACATGGTTTCTGCTTTCTTCTGGAAGGTAATATTGCAATCTCCAGAAATCCTTGCTGCCACTTTTTATTATCGCAGACTTTACACGTTCTACACCTCCATTATAAGCAGCAATTACTAGAAGCCAATCGTGAAAATCACTGTATAATTTCAGTAGAAAATGTGCAGCAGCATGTGTGCTTTTAAAATAATCTCTTCTTTCATCTGCATCTTTTGAGACTTTCAATCCATATAATCTTGCAGTTCCTGGCATAAATTGCCAAGGTCCGGCGGCACCCACCCAACTTGTGGCGCCTGTTTGCAGGCTGCTTTCAATTACTGCGAGGTATTTTAATTCTTTGGGAAGTCCGTATTGAGTAAAAATATTATCAATGAGATTGAAATAAGGTGTTGCCCAGCTTTTCATCGACATCATTGATTTTTTATGGCGGCTAAGGTAATCCTGCATGTACAGTTCGGCGTTAGGATTAACCTGATTTGCATAAGGTAGGGCAGGGTTGTAATTAAATGCAGTGAACAGATTTTTAAAACCGTATTTTGTAAGTTGACTAAGAGATTGCACTTTTTCTTCTTGTGGTGCAGATTTGGCAGTAATAATTTCGTTAATCAAACTGTCTTCAAGAGATTCTTCAATCGTAGTGTCGGTGAAACAAATCATCATGTACTTCGCATTATTTAAACTCTCAGCTGATGCCGAATG
>CALCNY010000214.1 GCA_937897585.1 uncultured Chitinophagaceae bacterium
GATTGGCTGAAGTTGGTTCATCCCAAAAGCTAACATTATTGAAAATAGTATCATTGAAAATGACCGCTTCTTGGGTGATGTAACCAATTCGAGATTGATAACTTGATTTTTTTATTTGCTCCAAATCAATATCGTCTACAATAACCTGACCTTTTGTAGGCGATAGAATTCCTGTAATAAGATTGATCAATGTTGTTTTTCCAGATCCACTTTCTCCAATTACCGCAATGGATTGATTTTTGTTGATTGTTAAGTTGATGTCTGTTAAAATATGAGTGGACTCATAAGAAAAGCTGGTTGATTTAAATTCAAGAGCTTTTTGAAATTGTACAACCTCAATATTTCCGTCTTTCTCTTTACCGGCCTTCAATTCCTGGTTGAATTCGCTCATGTTTTGCAAAGAACCCGAACTACTTAGAAACAAATTGAAATAAGTCTGCATTGATGTTAGCGAAATAAGTGATCGATAAAAAAGTAATAGCGTAAAAATGATCACGCCCAAATGCTGATGGAAATATTTCACTTCAATTAAAATAGACAATAACACCACCATGATTACAATGGGTTCTCTAACGGAACCCAGAATAGCACCGATGACGCCCAGTTTTTTTTGTGTGCCGTGCATTTCCTTATTGTTTTGAAGCAGTTTTGAGGCATACTTATCTACGAGACCTGTAGATTTTAAATACTTAAAAAAACTAACCTTTTGTATCAACAAGCTTTGAAAAACATGACTATCTTCTGTAATTTTCTGAGAAAGAATTTTTGATTTTCTTTTTAGTTGCTGTACCAGCAAACTTGTAAAACTTCCGCCGATTACAACCATTATGGCAAATTGAGGATTGGAGAAAAATGCCATAGCAGTATAAACCAATGTAAATACACCCAACTGCACGCCCATGAAATAATAACGATAAGCCAGTTTTACTTTTTCAACCTCTCCACTGAAAGTATTTTGTATTCTGCCAATGTCTGAATTGATAAATTGATTAAAGCTATAAGCTGAAAGTCCCAAGATGTTTGTCCTTCTGATGTCTCTAATAAAAAGTTGTTCTAAAGATGCTCTAAAGTATCCCTCTAAAAATTTGAAAACGCCTTTTATGCAAAAGAAAATAAAAATAATAAGTAATACTGAAACCAGATTGAGCGGTATGTTGAGGTAGGCAAAAAAATTGGCTATGAAAGACATGTTACCCATATTGTTTGCAACATGGGTTTTACTTTCATCCACCATTTGCAATAAAGGGATGAACATGGCCAAACCGAAACCATCCATGATGCCCACAATCAAACTCAGAAAAAAACTAATAAATATTTTATTACCCAATTGGGAATAGAAATAAAAGAAATACTGGAAATATTTTTTGATCAGTTTTTTCAAAGTTCCCACGTGTATTGCTTGCTGTTAGTTTAAGATATTTGGATGAAAAATCTGGTCATTATGATTTTTTCTCTGCGTCTGGATTTGTATAATAGTTGTAGCCATATTTACGCTTGTAATAATAGTAACCATATTTGTAACCAAAATAACCACTATTTTTAACCCCATTAAATACAATGGCAATACTTTTGAATAAACCTCTGTCATTCCACTCATTAATTTCTTGAATCTGCTCTCTTACTGTTTGTTGGAAACGTGTTACAATAAGCGTTACATCAGCCCATCTGCCTAATATTTGTGCATCAGCCACAATTCCATAAGGTGGTGTATCCACAATTACAATATCATAATTGGCATCAAGATATTCTTTCAGTTTTTTCATGTTGTCATTAGATACCAATTCTTGAGGATTCGGAGGAATCGGACCTGATGGAAATAAATCTAGTTTTTCTTCAGGCTTTGCATGTATAGGAATAACGATTTCTTCGCAGGTGTATTTTCCAAGTAAGAAACTGGTAAGACCGGCTTTAATGTCAGACATGTTCAATGCCTTGTGAATTTTAGGACGACGCAAATCAAATTCAAGTAACGCTACTCTTTTGCCTTGTAATGAATAACTTTTAGCAATGTTCATAGAAAGGAATGATTTACCCTCACCACTCACACTGGAAGTAATAATTACATAGTTTACCGGTTTTGCTGCGTTCAAGTAAAAATCAATATTGGTACGTAAGGAACGAATCTGTTCACCAAACATAGATCTGTTGTTTCCTTCGATGATAAAAGGAAAATTCTCTGTGCTTTCTGCCTGTTCTAATTCAGCCAAAACAGGAATGTTGGTCATACCTTGTAACTGCTTTTTCGAAATTATTTTTCTATTCAATACCTCCTTGAAAATTGCAAAAATGATAGGCAATATCAAACCAATCAAAACAGAAGTGAACAACACTTTAGATTTTGAAGGATTAAGTGTAGCGTTCATTTTTACAGGAGGATATAATACTTTGGTATTTACCGTAACAGAAGCTTTGGCAATAGCCGCTTCCTCTCTTTTTTGTAAAAGCGTGAGGTAAAGTTGTTCTTTAATGTTTTGGAATCGTGTTTTATCCATCAACTCTTTCTCTGCAATTGGCGCGCCTCTAATTACATCTGTAGCCGTTCCAATTTTTTGCTGATAAGTGGCTTGAGCAATTGCCAAATTACTTCTGTAATTGGTCAGCTGTTTTTCCATGTTGCTTTTCAAGTCAATAAGATTTTTGTCCATCAACAACAACGTAGGATTGGTTTCTTGTGCGGTAAGCGCAATTTTATCTCTTTGTTGGCGCATCTGCTGATATTGCATCAACATAGATTGTAATGTTGGATTGTCAACGCCTACAAATGCTAAATCAGCATCTTTTAAATTTGGATTTTTTATGAATTCTTCAACAGCCTTAATTGTTGATTCAAGAATATTTATTTGAGTCAACTCTTTGTCGTAATCCTGCACTTTTTGAAGATATAAATCACTACTTGCTGAACTGCCAACAATACCTCTACTTGATTTAAATGAAGCCAGAGAATTTTCAACAGAATCCAATTCGCGACGAAGTGGTGCCATTCTTTGTTCGATAAACACAATTGCCTGTGAAAAACCAAGAGATTTTTCTTGCTCAAGCACAAGGTTATATAAGTTTAC
>CALCNY010000215.1 GCA_937897585.1 uncultured Chitinophagaceae bacterium
TTTTTTGCAAACATTGAACTAATCAATTTCCGCCATGAAGGTATATTTGTTAATCTACATTTAAATTAAAGAAATATGAATGGTCTTTTATCTTTGATTAATAAATGTGACCTATTTCTTTGTTCTAATAATATTACCATCTTTTACTTCAACTTGTGTAGATTTTCCACAGCCTGGAGAATGTTGATAACCTCTACTGCCATGTCCAGAAGTTGGAATATTAATAGTATACATACCAGAACAATGAGCGCAGGTGATTGTAATGTTTTTGGTTGTTTCTGCCATATTAAAAGTTTTAGTTAGTAAAAATAATAAAAAATATGAAAGTATAAAAAATATTTACATATTACCTATTAAACCCAATCACCTCCCTCATACTCTTCTTTTCCAACATCAATTCCTGTTCTGCCAATTGCATTAAATAGGCTTCGTTGATTTTAATTTTCTCATCAAGCAAAGTATCAACCGCCACTTTCTTGCGGATGTTTTCAATTTGTCCACCGCTTAAGGTTATTTTGGAGCAGATGCTTTTTAATACTGATGTTTTGACTTCAGGAAATTTTGTCTTCCAGATCTGTGCAACAGTTTGTGCACCCGGTTTATCGAAGCGAATTTTGTAGAGAAATCTTCTGTCAAAGGCTTTGTCGAGGTTATCGACAAGATTGGTAGTAGCAATGAAAATGCCTTCGAAGTTTTCCAATTCTTCCAGTAAGATGTTCTGCATGGTATTCATCTCCTGATCACCGCGGTCGGTTACGTTGTGTCGCTTGCCAATAATTGCATCTGCTTCATTGAACAGAAGAATAGGCGTCTGGTCGAATTCTTTTACTGCCTTGCGATACTCATCAAACAATGCTTTTACATTTTTTGCAGTATCGCCAACCCATTTGCTTTTTATTTTACTGGCATCTGCAAGCATCACAAAACGGTTGCTGTTTTTTCCCAATTGTAAAACGGTTTCAGTTTTGCCGGTTCCTGGATGTCCATATAACAATACACTAATGCCTTTCTTCATACCTTGAGATTGCAAACGTTCGGTGAGATTTGAAAAATTATCCTGACTCAACATATTGTGCAATTTGTTTACCATCTGCTGCTCGTTAGTGTCAAAGATGAGTTTCTTTTCTACGATACCTGCAGGCTCCAGTTGTGTGAGCATGCCTTCCGGTAATCTGTTTTTCACAACCGCATTTTTATCAAATGCATGAACAGCTTTTTCGGAAAGGAAATAACTCACACCACCAAAGAAATCATTACTTACTGACTCCTTCAATAAACCGGATGTCAATAAGAAGTTAGTTCCGGCTTTGTATGAATTTCTAATCTGGTATTGTTCTTCTTTAGACGGAGCTAAATCACGAATGATAGCATCGTAGTCAGAACTTTCATTGCCCAAATAATGTTGCATACACATGAACATGAAATGAGTCGCATCTTCAGGTTGCATGTTCATTTTTAAAATAAAAGCGGCCAAATCAATTTGAGCATTATTTGTAATCAAATCAGCTGTCCATTGGATGAATTGTTTGTAGGTAATACGATTGCCGCTTCTTTCACCAAGCTTTAATTGAAAACGTGTGATCAACTGAAACGATGTTTTGATTTCAGGTAATTCGAAACTCTCCATTTTTCCTGTTAATACCGAACGAATCAATTTTGTAGTTATTTGGTATTCAGTCAACGGATATAATTTGGCATCTTTCTTTGGGGCTATCCACTCACGGGTAACAATAGGTGCGAGTATTTCATTCAACATCAATGCGCTGGATGTCCTCAAATCTAAATATGACAATAATTCTTTAATGGAACAATTGTTGTTTTCAAAATTAGATTGAATCAACAAAGCCAAAATTACAGACTGCTGATCTGTGGCATTAAAGTAATTGGATAGCAATTCAATTTCATTCTTGCAAGTATCCAGCTGCTCTGTTTTAAGACAAGAGTCTTTTGCAGCGTCGTAAATTTTTTCAATAGCATCAAGAACCGGGTTTTGAGAAGGACTGAATTTGAACATGTTGAAAATATTTAAAGGTGGATAAAAAAGTGGATGACAAACATAGAATTCGAGATTGTAATCTTTTTACAATGAGAAAAAATTAAAAGAAAATATTTCGATGTAAATAGATTACAAAGCCAGTTTTTATCATTGTGAAAAATATTCCCATTGATGAATAAAGACACTATAAAAGAGCTTCCGCTGGTGCAAAAATATTTCGGACTTAAAGAGAATAAGTCGGTAATGAATCTTCTCGGATCAGATTATTGGGATGAAATGCCTGATGATTTATCTAGAAATGAGTTTCTGGTTTATCTGGATTTGCCGAGACCTGCAGTTTTGCTTCGTTTAAGAGGAGGGAAGTCATTATCTTCAAGAATAGCTAAACTGCCATCTTTCAAAGAAGTGCTCATGCAATTTCCTGAATTGAATTTTGATTCGATTTTATTTGCGCTTACTTTATATGGCACAGCTTCCCATCAAAACCCACTTGATATTATTAATAGTACAAAAGATTTTAAATCCATTTCTTTAATTGATGATATTTTAACGCCAACTAATGGCTATGTATTATTTGCTCATCAGTTTGAGCAGATTTACTCCAGAATACCTTCCGCTTCAGAAACAGAAGTCGTTACATTAAGAAAAGACTGGAACAAAAAAAAGCCAGATGCTATTGAACTCGTTAAGCAAACTGAAATTACTCCGGGATTGAGCTTTTATGATTTGTTATTAGAAAGAACGATAGAAGACAATCACTTTGTATGGAATGCGAATTTTAAAGGAGCAAAGTTGTTGTGGGATTACATTAATAAAATTCAAAAGTAAAAAGTAAAAAAAAGTAAAAAAAAGTAAAAATTCAAAAGTAAAAATTCAAAAATAATAACATCTACATTTTTTACTTTTCAATTTTGAATTTTTAATTATTATGAAAAACATAAAAGATGCCCTTTGGGGTTTTGTTGTGGGAGATGCTTTAGGCGTTCCCTATGAATTTTCAACGCGTAGTATGATGAAAGAAAATCCTGCAGTTGATATGGTAGGATATGGAACCTATAATCAGCCGCCCGGAACTTGGAGTGACGATACTTCGATGTTGTTATGTGTGTTGGAAAACATCATCAACAAAGGCGATATTCATTCACTTGCCGACTTATTTTTGAAATGGTATCGTGATGATTATATGACACCGCATGGCGAGTTGTTTGATATTGGCATTACCACAAGTGCTGCATTACAGAAAGTCTTGATTGGCGTAAAGCCTTCTCTTGCAGGTGGCGATGATGAAAATTCAGCTGGTAACGGTAGTTTGATGAGATCTTTGCCTTATGCATTTGTAGAGGACATTAATAAATCTGTTTTCAATATGACAAGAGAAAACAGAATTACACATCGCAATAGCATTTGTTCGTTGTGTTGCATGTTTTATGTAAAAATGATGCGTTCGTTGCTGGAAGGAAATGATAAGTTTGTAGCCTTCAAAACCGGCGGCGCGTATTTGCGATTTGGCTGGCGGATTACAGATAGTGATGATGATCATCAACAAGAATGGCAATGGTTTAAAAAATTATTCAATCCTGAATTTGCCGCTTTGCCCGAATCTGAAATCAAATCAACAGGATTTGTGTTAAGTACTTTAGAGGCTAGCATCTGGTGTTTTTTGAATACCGATAATTATAAAGATGCGGTTTTGAAAGCAGTGAATCTCGGCGGTGATACCGACACCATTGCAGCATTGACAGGAGGTTTGGCGGGTATGTATTATGGGTATGATAATATTCCAAAAGTATGGCT
>CALCNY010000216.1 GCA_937897585.1 uncultured Chitinophagaceae bacterium
GGCCTGCAAAAACAATTTTATTTTTCTTGAGTTGATTAATTGATTTCAAAAAGTCAGTAAGTAATTGTTTTTCATCAACGCCAAAAAATAAATTTGTAGTCATGGGTAAATTTCCATTGCTTTGAAAATAGCCAATGCAAATACAAATAATTTTTCCAAACTCTGCCATAACTCCTGCTCTTTGCTGATAGAAACTGGATGCGTCTGTATGTTCATTAATTTGTTTTTTATTTTTGTCAGTCCATAATTCCTGCCATTGAAAATCCATGGAATCATAGGTAGGAAAAGACGATGCAGTCTCAATATCAATTACAATCAACTCTTCTTTTTTCATGTTATTTTCTTTTTGTAAAATTGAAAGAAGTGGAGAAAACAACAATGTGATTTAAACAGAAAAATGAAAAGAAAATACTGTTTATGGATGAGATAAATGACGTTAAGAAAGAGAGTGAAAAACAAAAACGATGAACTTTCACCGTTTAAATGGTAGCAACAAAAAAATCAAATAAAAACCGTCTATTTACTACGAATCTCTGTACTTTTTCTCATGTTCATACACCCTAAAAAAAATGCCCCATTCTTTCGAACAGGGCATTTCATTATTTAAAAAGTGATTATTATTCTTCCACTTTTAATTTACCTTTTGATTTAGCAATTACCTCTTCAGCAACGTTAGTTGGAGCTGGAGCATAATGACTAAATTCCATAGTTGAAGTAGCACGGCCACTAGATAATGAACGTAATTGAGTTACATATCCGAACATTTCACTTAAAGGCACTTTTGCTTTGATAACCTGAACACCATGTCTGCTGTCCATTCCTTCTAACATACCACGACGACGGTTAAGATCACCCGTTACATCACCCATGTATTGATCAGGAGTTAATACTTCTACTTTCATGATAGGTTCTAATAAAACTGGTTTTGCTTTTTTACCGGCTTCACGGAAACCTTGCTTAGCACACAATTCGAAAGAAATTGCATCAGAATCCACATCATGGTAACTACCATCAAACACTCTTACTTTCATGTCAACGATAGGATAAGCAGCCAATACACCGGTAGTCATACTAGTAGTAAAACCTTTGATGATTGGAGCGATAAATTCTTTTGGAATTGAACCTCCAAAGATGTCGTTTACGAACTGTAAACCACCTAATGGATTTTCTTTCATCCATTCTTCATCAGCAGGTCCGATTTCAAATACAATATCACCGAATTTACCTCTACCACCTGTTTGCTTTTTATAAGTTTCACGGTGTTGAACCATAGTTCTGAAAGCTTCTTTATAAGCCACCTGAGGATTACCCTGGTTGATTTCAACTTTAAACTCACGCTTCATCCTGTCGATGATGATTTCAAGGTGCAACTCACCCATACCACTCAAAATAGTCTGACCGGTATCTTCGTCTGTCTTAACACGTAAGGTTGGATCTTCTTCCACCAATTTGGCAATCGCCATACCCATTTTATCAACGTCAGCCTGTGTTTTAGGCTCGATAGCGATAGAAATTACAGGCTCAGGGAAAGTCATCGCTTCTAAAACAATTGGATGATTTTCATCACACAATGTATCTCCAGTTTTGATATCCTTAAAACCTACACCCGCACCGATATCACCTGCTTCGATGAAATCAATTGGGTTTTGTTTGTTAGCGTGCATCTGCATGATACGACTGATACGCTCTTTCTTGCCAGTTCTGGTATTCAACACATAAGAACCTGCATCTAAACGACCGCTATAAGCTCTGAAGAAAGCCAAACGACCTACGAAAGGATCTGTCATGATTTTAAATGCCAAAGCAGAGAATGGTTCTTTTGCATCAGCAGATCTTTTAATTTCTTCACCGTTATCAGGATTAGTTCCAGAAACAGCTTCGATATCCAAAGGACCAGGTAAATAACGACAGATTGCATCCAAAGCAGTTTGTACTCCTTTGTTTTTGAAAGAAGAGCCACACATCATCGGAATGATAGAAATATCAATAACCGCTTTACGGATAGCCTCATGCATTTCAGCTTCTGTAATGGTATTAGGATCATCGAAGAATTTCTCCAACAATTTCTCATCATATTCTGCAACAGCTTCTACAAGGTGTTGTCTCCATTCATTTACATCATCTATCATATCTTCTGGGATTGGAACAACTTTGTAAGTCATACCTTGAGTAGCATCATCCCATACCATTCCTTGCATGGTAATCAAATCTACCACACCTTTGAAATTATCTTCAGCACCGATTGGCAATTGCAGAGGAACTGCTTTTGCACCAAGCATTTCTTTTACTTGCTTAACAACATTTAAAAAGTCTGCACCACTACGATCCATTTTGTTTACGAATCCGATACGTGGTACTCTGTAACGGTTAGCCTGACGCCAAACGGTTTCAGACTGAGGTTCAACACCAGATACCGCACAGAATAATGCTAACAAGCCATCCAATACACGAAGAGAACGTTCTACTTCTACAGTAAAATCCACGTGACCCGGAGTATCGATGATATTAAATTTGAATTGTTTTGTGTCAGCAGTTTTTGCACCCTGTACAGTTGGGAAGTTCCAAAAACAAGTAGTAGCCGCAGAGGTAATGGTGATACCTCTTTCTTGTTCCTGAGCCATCCAGTCCATCGTAGCAGCACCTTCGTGCACCTCTCCGATTTTGTGATTCACACCCGTATAATAAAGAATACGTTCGGTGGTAGTGGTTTTGCCCGCATCAATGTGTGCGGCAATACCAAAGTTTCGTTGATAACGTAAATCTGCCATGTTTGTAATTAATTTTTATTGATTGAAATTTTATAAATGTATTGTGCAGTTGCCTGCAAAGGGTATGCTTAAATATGCAGCATACAAGGTTTTATATGGTGAGTTATGCTCTCATTTGATGCTAAATAGTTCAGATACTAAATAACTTTTCTGAATCTTTTAGCGGCGCAAATGTAAACATTTAATGTAAGCTAGCAAAGGGAAACAGATTTTTTTATTGACATTTCGCATCAAAAATCAGCCTGTTTGTTTAACTTTCGCCTCCGAAAACCCATTTTCAATGACTGCAAGAATATTTTTTTTAATAACAGCCTTGTTAATCAGCAAATTGGCTTACGAACAAACCGAAACGCCACCTGAACCTCCATTTATTTATAAAAGGGATTTTAAAGCCATACTTGATAGCAGTCAAGATAGAACCAGCAACTTGTATTACCAAAAATTGATTATTCGTTTCTTGAACAATGATTCATCGCTCACCAATTCCGAAGTATTGGCATTAATGATTGGCTATACCGAAAATCCTCATTACAAACCATTGGAGGACATGGAAAAAGAACAAGAAATTTATGATCTAAATTTGAATGGAGAATGCAGAGAGGTCATTAAAAGATCAAGGCCTTATTTGCAAACACACCCTTTAAGCTTGCTGATACTGAGAGAAATATCATATGCTTATCAGCAAGTGAGCAAAAGAGAATATCAAGCCAACTTAATAATGGATTCTGCTGTTTTATATCAAGATAGTGGAACATACTTCATGAATTTAAATGACAAAATCATGGAAGCCATGATTTATAGTGGTAAAGGCAGAACCCCCGAAACACCGATTTTTTCTCTAGGAATTGCTGATGGCGAATATTTTATTCCGAATGTTGGATTTAGAATTGAAACCGATGGCCAAAAAGAAAAAAAAGATACAGAGTGGAACAAAGATGGGAATTTTGTGGAGGTCATTACAGCTTTGGTTGACAATGTGAATGTGAGAAAATATTATTTCATCATACAACATGCCAAACAGAAAATTGATGATGATGTCGCAAACGAACTAGCAGCTAAAAAAGCAGAAAAAGAAAAGAAAGCTGAAAAGAGTAAGAAAAAAGGAAAGGATAAAAAAGCGGCTCTTGATTTGGACAAAATGACTCCACAGACAGATTCAATTATACCAGAATTAAAGGGTTTAATTCCTGGAAATGATTCTATCCCAAATCAAAAAGTAATCGATTCAATTCCTGCAAAATCAGTAAATTAATTACCACTCTATAAAGTAAATTAACTTCCAAGGCCCTTTAATAGCGTAGGTTTCACTCAAATTGGTAATTTTTTCAGGCTGGGTTAAAAAAAGTTCAATATTGTGGTCTAGTCCTTTGATTTGTAATAGATCGGAAGAG
>CALCNY010000217.1 GCA_937897585.1 uncultured Chitinophagaceae bacterium
AAGGTTACAGATGTTCCATTACAAATAATGTTATCAGCATCATCAGAAGTTATTGCAACGCTTGCAGGATTGTTTGCATTAATTTTAAACGTACCTGCACCACGGCAACCCGTGTTTCTTGCACACTCAACATAGAAAGCTGTTGTACCCGCTGTATTTGTGTTCGACAAACCAGAACCTGTTACACCTACCGGATTGAAGCTGGCACCTGTTCCAAGGAATGTACCTCCTGAAGAAGCTGTGTACCAATTTAAGTTACCAGGTAAAGAATAATAAACAGTAACCTGCATGTAATCTACAGAGGCCGTTCTGTTATTTGTTGAGTTTACGTATAAAGACACACCGAAATTAGAAGCGTTGATATCAGCTGCAGTCCAAGTGGTTCCCCATAAATCGGTAGTACCCGTTCCATAGCTAGCTGCGCCTTCTGTAGTAGGCCATTCTGTTGCGGTTGCGGCATAGTTGCTACCAACAAGTGCACCTGCTTTCAACATTTTCACTTCCACATCCCTCACGTCATTACCACCACCAGTAGCACTTTGGAATCTTCCGATCGTCACTACGATACCGCCGATTACCGCATCTGAAGCCAGGTTAAAACCATAACCTGTTGTTCTTAAATAATTAGTTGTAAGATTATTGACCGCAGCTGTTGCATATAAATTATCATTTGAAGCAGCATTATTTGGACTTGTCCAAGCTAAAGTACCAATTCCGGTTGCGTTCGCACCTGTGGTAGCGTTTGTAGCTCCAGTATTTTGATTATTTACTGCATTACAAGTTCCTGTAGCACCTAATGAGCCACTACCACCCTGGCAAATTTCTACCGAAGTAACAACTGGTGCGGTTATAGTAACCACTGCACTTCCTTCCGTTCCCCAACAACCAGCAGCAGATTGTGCCCTGAAATAATAAGTACCTGAAGTACTTACTGATTCTGCTGATGAAGGAGTTGCTGTAGAAGTTCCTCCTGAGGTTGTACCTTGGAAGTAAATAGTACCACTTGAACCATTTGAAGCAGTTAAGATCGTACTGTTACAAAACGTACCACCACCACTTACAGAAACTGTAGTTGGCAATGCGTTTACAGTTATGGCTCCAGAAGGATTACTTTCTAGCGTACAACCGTTTGAGTTAGTTACCACGCAGTAGTAATACAACACTCCTGCTACAGAAGTAGATGGAGTATAACTAGAAGTAGTAGCCGAAGACGTAACAGTTGAAACCAATGTTCCACCAAAACTGCTACTTACGGTATTGCTATACCATTTGTAGTTGGTGATGGTTCCTGAACCTGCAGAGGCTGTAACGGTAAGCGCTGTAGCCGTTGCATTCAAACAATAGCTAACATTTGTAGCCGAAGGATCAGCAGAGAATGAAGGCACATCATTTACAGTAAGTGTACCATTCACGTATGAGATATTATAATTCGAAGCAGTAAAAGTTCCACCTGTTGCAGCAGAAGGCACAATCGGATAAGTACCCAGATTGGCTGCAAAATCTGCACCAGCAGAAGTAAGCGTCACCCCTCCTATTGTTTGAGGAGAAACTAAACCTGAGCTGGTAAATGCAGTTGTTCCTAATGTATAACCATAACCATAACATGAGCTGGCATTATTTGCCGTTATGGTTAATGTTTTAGCAGTAATGTTTGCTGATAATGCAGGTTGTGTTAATGAGTAGTTAGCTGAATTGGCACCACTGATCGTAAATCCTGTAGTGGTAATATTTACAGGCGTTCCCACATTAGCAGAAGTAAACACATAAGATGGTGTTCCACCTAAAGTAACCACATCAGGAGAAATCACACCACTTAAAGCAGCGGTTCCTGTTACAGTAGCAGCAGTTGTTCCATTGTAAATTTTATCAGTTGCTGTAAGACCTGTGATAGTCAGAGCTTTTGTAGTAATATTTGCTGATAATGTTGGTTGAGTTAATGTATAATTAGCAGCATTGGCACCGCTAATTGTATATCCAGTTGTAGTAATGCTCACAGCGGTTCCTGCATTTGCACTTACAAATGAATATGCAGGTGTACCGCCCAAGGTTACTACATCCGAACCTATCACTCCACTTAAAATAGCTGTACCTGATGCAGTAGCAGTAGTTGTTCTATCGTATTCTTTATTAATTCCAGTTAAACCTGTAATAGTAAGTGTAGCAGTATTGCGTGTATAGGTTACAGTGGCATTAGCCGTACAACCACCCGTTGCAGTAACCGTAACTGAAATACTGTATACCCCTGGCAAAGCACTTGAAGCTACTGTGAGCACACCAGTTGTAGTATTTAAACTAATACCTGTTGGCAGACCAGTAGCTGCAAAACTTGTAGCATTTGTTGCGGTGATATTATATGTTGTGGCAACTCCATAATTAGAGCTTGAAGATTGGTTGCTGATTGTTGGAGCCGTATTTACAGTTGCCAACACAGCAGTTCTTGTTGCAGATACACAACCCGTAGTTGTATTTCTTGCTTCTGCATAATAAGTAGTATTTGCAGAAATGCTTGGTGTTGTAAACGAAGTAACACCAGTACCTCCCGACAATACCGTTCCACCTGTAGCTGCAGCGTACCAGTCAATGGTTTCACCAGTTCCTGGAGTTGCGCTTAAAGCAACAGTTCCTGTACCACAACGTGAACCTGGAGTTCCTGATGGAGCTGATGGTACCGCATTAACTGTTGCTGTAACAGCAGTTCTCGATGCTGCCAAACAACCTGTTGTTGAATTTCTTGCCTGAGCATAATATGTTGTAGTTACAGAAATACTTGGTGTAGTAAATGAAGTAACACCTGTACCTCCTGTCAATACTGTTCCTCCTGTTGATGCAGCATACCAATCAATGGTTTCACCGGTTCCTGGAGTTGCACTCAACGAAACAGTTCCTGTACCACAACGTGAACCTGCAGTTCCAGTTGGAGATGATGGCAATGTATTTACAGTGGCAGTAACGGCAGTTCTTGATGCCGACAAACAACCTGTTGTTGAATTTCTTGCCTCTGCATAATAGGTTGTTGTTGATGAAATATTTGGTGTAGTATAAGAAGTTGAACCGCTACTCAATGCTGTTCCACCTGTTGATGCGGCATACCAGTCTACAGTTACGCCTGCACTAACCGTAGCTGAGATATTCACTGTACCTGATACACAAACTGATCCGTTTGTACCCGAAGGAGCAGTTGGCAAAGCATTTACTGTTGCCAACACAGCTGTTCTTGATGAAGACACACAGCCAGTTGTTGTATTCCTTGCTTCTGCATAATAGGTTGTATTAGCAGATATACTTGTTGTAGTGTATGAAGTTGAACCGCTACTCAATGCAGTTCCTCCTGTTGCAGCAGCATACCAATCAATGGTTTCGCCGGCTCCAGGAGTTGCACTTAAAGCAACCGTTCCAGTACCACAACGAGAACCCGGAGTTCCTGTTGGGGCTGAAGGCAATGCTATTGTAGTAACAGAAGCTGTAGCTGTGGCGGTGCAACCATAACTGTTAGTTGCAGTCACCGTGTATACTGTATTTGCAGACACAGAAACACTTGTAGGGTTCTGTAATGCAGAAGTAAAACCAGCAGGAGATGATGTCCATGCGAAAGTTGCAGCCGGAGCTGATGTATAAGTACCTGTTACGGATACGTTGTCTATATTCCAATACCAAGCCCATTTTGCATTATAATTAAATCTCAATTTTACGTTAGCGAATCCAACGTAGCTGTTTAAAGAAACAACCTGATTGACAAATGCATTTGCGGCTCCAACCGATGAAGCACTCAGATAAATTCTCGTCCAATTGGTTCCACCATCTGTAGAGATCAACACTCTAATTGAGTCAGTTGCATCATAGTCTTTGTAATAATGATAAAAAGACAATGAGGCAGCATTTAAACCTACTGTACTGAAAGATGGAGACTCAAGTATTGTATTAGTAACTACGGTATTTGCGCCGGTAGTGTCGCTACTAGAAAAATAAAATTGAGAATTATCATTGCTACTAATCACCTCAGGAGTAGACCCATGAGTAGTACCACTATTTACCAATAACCATGCTGAACGCCCATTAACAGCAGTTGTACCACCCGATGTATTATTTGTTTTCACCCAAGTATTTGTAGCTCCATTGAAGTTTTCATTGATAAGTGTTGCCGCTGTACTTGAATTTGAAGTTGCAGAAGAAGTAAGATTTACGGATCCTCCAGTACAAACTGATGAAGCAGATCCTGAAGCTGTAACAGATGTTGGTGCAGGATTTAACGTAATTGTTTGAGAAGCTGTGTTTGTACAACCATTTCCATCAGTTACAGTTACCGTATAGGTACCACTTGATGTAAAGCTATTGGTTGCACTAGTTGTTGCAGAGCCTCCATTCCAAGAATATGAAGTTCCACCTGATGCTGTTAGACTCAATGGACTACATCCTGTTGTTGATCCCGTGATAGCAGCCGTTGGCAATGCATTAATTGTAGCAGCAATTGCTGTTCTTGTTGAAGATACACAACCTGTTGTCGTGTTTCTAGCTTGTGCATAAAAGTTTGTTGTTGATGAAATACTTGAAGTAGTATATGAAGTTGAACCGCTACTTAAAGCTGTTCCACCTGTTGCAGCAGCATACCAGTCAATAGTTTCGCCTGATCCAGGAGTTGCACTTAATGCAACCGTTCCTGCACCACAACGAGAACCTGCAGTGCCCGTTGGTGCTGATGGTAAAGTATTGATGGTAACTTTAGCTGTATCCGTTGCCGAGCAACCTGCAGCGTTAGTAGCAGTTAAAGTATATATAGTTGTTGCGCTTACTGATACGCCTGATGGATTTTGGAAACCGGATGTAAAACCGACAGGATCTGATGTCCAACTATATCTCATTTGAGTTCCGGTTAAAGTAATGTCATCTACTAGCCATGCTTCAGAATTAGAGTTATTAACCATGGTAATTTTAATTCTTACCTGCGAACAAGTATCTGGCAAGTTGATTTCGATTAAACCATAACCATCTGTAGTTCTGGCACCGCCGCCTGTTGGAGCAAATGCTGTTGCGCTGTTCAATCCATCATACGTGGTTGTAGCGACACCCGTTCCAGAGGTAAATGACCAATATGAATTACCGGTAGCACCTCCATTAACGGAAAGTTCATCCGAATAAGTGGTACCGCCATTCAAAGAAATAGCAACTGTAACAACATCACTGGCATCTGCTCCATTACCTGTAGACCCGATAGAAAATGATGCTAAATTTAATGACACCTTCTTTGTTGAATACCCGGATAAACCAGTAATATTTGCCGTTGTAATTGTGGCTGTTCCATTATTAATCCAATAAGAACCCGCGCCTCCGTTTACAAAACTAACAGAAGCCGGCCTGTCACCTGATGCAGATGTTCCTGATTTTGTAGCACCGCCTACAGCTGCATAAGTAACGGTACTTCCTGATGCTTCAAAACCCTGGAAGGCAATTGTACCAGCAGTTGCACCTGTTGCACTACCTGTTAAATTAACTGTGGTAGTTCCGCAAGAAGCATTTGCACTTGCTGATGCGGTAACAGCTCCTGGTGCTGCAAGTATGGTAACCGCCTGAGATGCGGTATTTGTGCAACCATTTGATGCAGTTACTGTTACTGTATAAGTATTTGATGTTGTAAATGAATTGGTAGCAGAAGTACTATTATCACCGCCACTCCATAAATAAGATACGCCTCCACTAGCAGTAAGAGAAACAGGACTACAACCTGTAGCTGTTCCAGAAATTGATGCAGTTGGTTTCGCATTCGTTGTAAACGATGCAGTATTGTTAGCGCTTAAAATTGAAGTACAATTTACGCTTCCACTTGTAGATGCAATTTGAGTTATTGTTATTGTTGTTGTACCTGTATTTGCTAAAGCAGCAGTACTGAAACTTCCGCTTCCGGCGGTAGTTACCGTAAATGAAGCTGTTGAGCTACTTGCAGTATTTGAACCCGTTAAATTATATGTAACTGTATAACTTCCTACAGGCAAGCTTGAAGCATTGGCTGACAATGTTATTGTTGAAGTTTCAGAAGCACAAGAATTTGAAACAGAAATACCTGTGATGCTATAAGTTGGGGTATTAAAGGAGATAAAAATCAATCCGCCACCACCAGTTCCACCAGTTGTAGAACCAGAGGATGTTCTCGTTGCACCACTTCCTCCTCCTCCATAATTACTACCCACATTACCATTGGTGTTTCCAGTTACACCGGCACCACCACTACCTCCATAATTCCCATTACCTGTACCCGCAACACCTGTACCTGAACCTGCAGTTCCTGCGCCAGACTCGCCGCCTGCACCGCCACCGCCACCAGATGTACTTCCACTTGTTGCACCCCCTGCACCGCCGGCATTTTTTGTTGTACCTGTAGAGTTTGTAGTTGTACCACCCGCTCCGCCTGTAGTTATATTACTGGCAACTCCAGTTCCTCCAGCTGCAATTACTGTACTCGTATTAAATGTTGTATTACCTCCGTTATTCCCTGCTGTACCTCCAGATCCAATTGTATAACTATAAGCCGTACCCGGAGTAACAGAAACAACACTACTTGCATAAGCACCACCACCGCCACCACCAGCTTGACCTATTGATGATCTTGAACCACCACCACCACCGGCACCCCATGCTTCTACTTTAATACTGGTTACACCTGGAGGAGGTGTAAAACTTCCTGAGGCTGTAAATAATGTATTATTAATTGTAATTGCACTGCTTGTAAACGCTGAATTACCTGGGCCAGTTCCGCCGCCATTGTTGCCAAACCAAGAAATCGCTTCATACACTATATCAAAAACTAAATTATTACTACCAGCCGATAAAGGAGTAGTATAACCTGCTCCGGCATTGTTAGATGCGGTAACAGAAAATGTATAAGTACCCGTATCTCCTGGGTTAACGGTTCCCACATCCTGGCGAACATGATAATCAGACCAGCCATTCCATTTTACCCCAATATTTAAATCTCTGCCGGTTGAATCTTTCCATACAGCTGTACCTATGTTTTTCACTTTCACAATTACAGAACGCGTTTCGCCTGGAGTCCAGTTTAACGAACCAAAGTCAGCTGAAATAAACTGACTTTTATAAGTAACTTGATTGTATGTTAAAGAGACATAACCGCCGGCTCCCGAGCCGCCGGTTCTTGTACCAGAGCCGTTACAATAACTTCCGCTACCTCCACCACCATAATTCACACCCGTTGATCCATTAGTATTTGTGGTTACACTTGCACCACCTGTTCCTGGATTGGATGTAATTCCTGAATTACCAGTTCCTGCGGTATTACCAGAAGCTGCACCCCCAGCTAGACCAGAGCCTGTGCCCGGACCTGCAGCGCCACCACCTGCATTTGCATTACCTGAACTAGCCCCACTTCCTCCATTACCCCCAGACGCTGTTATAGAGCCAACGCAACTTGCCGCTGCTCCACCAGCTCCAGCTGACGATCCACTTGTTGCACCGCCGCCGCCTTTTGCAAGTACAGTAGTTGTTGAACTGAACCATGAATCACCACCTGCAGCACCTGCGCCACCGCCAGTTCCTACTGTAATTGTGTATGATGTTCCTGGAACAACCGCAACTGATGATTGTGCAAAGGCACCACCACCGCCGCCCGTTCCTCGAGCAGCTATCGTTGTTGTGAGACCGCCACCACCGGCGCCCCAGCAACTTGCGGTTACTGAAGTTACGCCTACCGGACAAACCCAAGTAGTTGTAGTGGTGAAGTTCTGAGTTGTCTGCGCAAAACTTGCTACAGAAAATGTCAGCATACCCATCCAAAGCAAAATGGCCCCTAACAATGTAGTGGCTTTCATTAAGCTGTTTTTTTGGAATGTACTTCCGGCAGTTTTTGGCAAACCGGTGTGAATCCATGAGTTCATAGTGTTTGATTTTGAGGTAATAAAAAAGCTTGTTATGTATAAAAAAGTACTGGAAATCACCCCAGACTTTACATTTATCTCTTTGTT
>CALCNY010000218.1 GCA_937897585.1 uncultured Chitinophagaceae bacterium
CTGCGCTAAATATCGTTCCGGGTAAGTTGAGGTTTGTGAAAAATGACATCTACGGTGATTTTTTCAAACCACATATTTTTTTACAAACAGGATATAAGTTTTACTTAAATAATAGCTTATCATTTATTCCATCTGTCTCTGTGCAGTTCATCAATCCGCTTCCAGTTTTTGTTCACCTAAATGCGAAATTAAATTATGAGAATTTATTTTGGTTTGGAGCTGGTTACCGTTTAAAAGATGAGTTGAGTGGTTTGGCAGTGATGACAGGAATAAATCTAGGCAGATCAATCAACCTGAGCTATTCTTACAATTCTACAGTTAATGGAAGATTAAAAACGTATGTTGGAAATACACATGAAGTGGTTGTTGGAATCACAATTGGTAAAAAACCTGAAAGCTGTCCAACTAATGTTTGGTAATCTTAATTGGCGTAAAATTTTCTAATTATGCATCAGGTGAATGGTTTTTACAGCCGTTTTTTAATTTTAGTCAAAGGCTTTTGCTTGATACCATTGGCTTTCAATCTTGTTGCATGTGCATCTTCAAAAGAAAATAATACTCATCTAAAAGAAAATCATCAAACTTCAATTGCATTTCCCGGTGCTGAGGGATTTGGAAAATACACAATAGGTGGTCGTGGTGGAAAAGTACTAATTGTTCAAAACACAAATGATAATGGCCCAGGCAGTTTTCGTGAAGCCGCAGAAGATAATTTTCCAAGAATAATTGTATTTGCAGTATCTGGAACTATTCATCTACAAAAGAAAGTTATCATTAAAAGTAATGCTACAATAGCCGGGCAATCTGCTCCGGGTGATGGAATTTGTTTCGCAGATATGTCAGTTACTATTGGAGGAGATAATGTCATTGTAAGATATTTGAGATTCAGACTAGGAGATAAATTCCAGAAAGGAGGAATGGTTGATGGCAATGGAGGTGATGATGCATTTGGTGGGACTAAAAGAAAAAATATAATTATTGATCATTGCAGTTTTAGCTGGAGCACAGACGAAGCTTTCAGTATTTATGCTGGCGATAGCATGAGTGTTCAATGGAACTTGGTTGCAGAGCCGCTTAATTATTCTTATCATTTCGAAAAAGGAGATTCCGATTACGAACATCATGGTTACGGTGCTATTTGGGGTGGTATGCATGCGAGTTTTCATCATAATTTATTTGCGCATTGCAACAGTCGTACGCCTCGTTTCAATGGAATTAGACATACAAAAGAAGAGAACTGCGATTATACCAACAATGTCATTTACAACTGGGGCGGTAATAATGTATATGCCGGTGAAGGAGGTAATTACAACATCATCAACAACTATTACAAGCCCGGTCCTTCAACTAAAAAAAATACACTCAATCAGCTTGTTAATCCTTTTCGGAGAAACGATATTCCTTTCGGAAAATGGTATGTAAATGGAAATATTATGGAAGGAAATCAATCGCTGAGTAAAGACAATTCACTTGGTATAAAATTAAATGAGCCTTTGCCAGATGATAAGATTGAAAATGTTTGTATAAAAAATCCTTTTTCTTTTATGACAACAAATATTCAGTCTGCTAATAAGGCATATGAATTGGTATTGGCTGATGTGGGTTGTAAATTTCCTGCAAGAGATACCTTGGATGAGAGGATATTAAATGATGTGAAAAATGGAACAGGCAGATTTATTGATGTGCAGGGCGGATTTCCACATGGCACTGCTTTTGAAGAAACAGAAAAAGCTTGGCCAAATTTACATTCAGGCAGTGTTTCAATAGATACGGATTTGGATGGGATGCCTGATGAATGGGAAAAACAAAAAGGGTTAAATCCTTTAGAGAATGATGCTTCTTTATTTCAACTGGAAAAACATTACACTAACGTAGAAGTATACCTGAATCAGCTCGTGAAGTAAGAATGTGAGTTGTAATTTTAAAAATAAAATGTAGAAAAATGAAAAAAATAATCTTCATCATCACAGTAGTCTTTCTTATGGCAATGATTTTACCACCTAAAAAGAAAATCACCATCTGGATGTGTGGTGACAGTACAATGAGCATCAAAGAAACAGGCTCATATCCCGAAACAGGTTGGGGAATGCCTTATGTATATTTCTGGGATAGTGCAGCAGTTCGAATTGTAAACAAGGCTAAAAATGGCAGAAGTACAAAAACATTTATTTCAGAAGGTCTTTGGCAATCTGTAATTGATAATGTGGAAGAAGGCGATTATGTGTTTATTGAATTTGGGCATAATGATGAATCAAAAGAAAAAAAAGAAAGATACACTACTATTGATGAATTTAAATCCAATCTAAGTCGATTTGTAAATGAGTCAAGAGACAAAAAAGGTATTCCTGTTTTATATACACCTGTAAGCAGAAGGAAATTTGGTGCTGATGGAAAAGCACAAGAAACGCATAAAGAATATACTGCTGCTGTACTGCAATTGGCAGATTCTCTTAAAGTGCCTGTAATAGATATGGATGTAAAAACAAGAGCGTTGTATCAGCAATTCGGAGATTCAACTTCTCGTTTGTTGTTTTTGCAATTACAACCCGGAGAACATCCTAATTATCCAAATGGCAAAGAAGACAATACACATTATTCGGAAATGGGAGCAAGACTGACTGCACAAATAGCATTGAAAGAATTCATTGCTTTGTTTCCTGAAATGAAAGAAAATTTGGTTAAACCCATCAAGAAATAAAATGACTAAATCCTTCTTTATTTTTTATTTCTTAATTGTATTGACATCATGCCATGTTGCTAAATGGACAGTTGATGCTAATGGGCATGGTAAATATAAAACCATACAGGCGGCAGTAGATGCTGTTCCTGAAGGGAATAAAAAAAGAATTGTCATAAATATTAAACCAGGAACTTACGTTGAGGTACTTACCATAGACGCCAGAAAAGGATTTATAACGTTGAAGGGTAG
This sequence comes from uncultured Chitinophagaceae bacterium, assembly GCA_937897585.1. Lineage (GTDB taxonomy): Bacteria > Bacteroidota > Bacteroidia > Chitinophagales > Chitinophagaceae > Ferruginibacter. The sequence goes on from CALCNY010000218.1 coordinate 2,930, forward strand.
TGGCCGTGATAATACCATCATCACTTATAATAATCATGCGGGATCTAATCTTCCTAATGGTGATACCGCAAATACATGGACTTCAGCTTCTGTGTTCGTATATGGAAACGATTTCAAAGCAGAAGATATTACTTTCAATAACAATGCTGGTTTTAAAGCTGGCCAGGCAGTAGCATTAAGGGTAGAAGGTAGTCGAGCTGCTTTTTTTAATTGTGCAATGACTGGCAATCAGGATGTGTTGTTTTTAAGCGGCAGTGGAACAAAACAATATTATAAGAACTGCTACATTGAAGGCACAACTGATTTTATTTTTGGCGCTGCTACTGCAGTTTTTGATAGTTGCCATATTCACAGCAAAAAGAATTCTCATGTTACGGCTGCCTCAACAAACAGTATCATTCCATTTGGTTTCGTATTTCGAAATTGTATATTAACAGCAGACAGCGGAATCAATAAAGTTTCATTAGGTCGCCCTTGGAGCCCTACTGCAAGTGTAACTTATCTGAATTGTACAATAGGGAATCATATTATTCCAGAGGGGTGGAACAATTGGAAAAACCCAGCCAATGAGAAGCTAGAGTCGCACCCCGCAGGCGAAGCGGTGGGCTACATCTTCCAGATGGAAGAGGCAAAGCGTATCGCGCAGGAGAGCGCGCAGGCCAAGTCCGAGTTCCTGGCCAACATGAGCCACGAAATCCGCACGCCGATGAATGCCATCATCGGCATG
>CALCNY010000219.1 GCA_937897585.1 uncultured Chitinophagaceae bacterium
AATCAAGAAACGTAATCATCAAGCAAAAACTTTCAAATATCTATGTCGTTGAATGCGGCTTAAACGAAAATGACAAAATACTTCTTGAAGGATTACAAATGGTTAAAGATGATGACAAAATCATTCCAGACTTCCTACCCGGAGCTCAAGCTTTGGTTCAGTTTAAATAAGTGATGGGCAACAACATTTTTTCAAGAAAATTAAAGATTGATTTCAATTATGTTCAATAAGTTTATCAGAAGACCAGTGTTAGCGATAGTGATATCGTTGATTATAACTTTCTTAGGTGCGCTTGCCTTAATGCAGCTGCCTATCACGCAATTCCCCTCGATTTCTCCGCCAAAAGTAAATATCACTGCAGAATATCCTGGAGCCAATAATGAGCTTTTAATCAAATCAGTGGTAATTCCTTTAGAGAGAGCTATCAATGGCGTACCAGGAATGAAATACATCGCATCCGATGCAGGAAATGATGGTGTGGCTTCGATTCAGGTGGTTTTTAATCTAGGCACTGATCCCAATATTGCATCTGTGAATATTCAAAACAGAGTTGCTGCCGTTACCAACAAGCTACCACCAACGGTTATACGCGAAGGGGTAAAAATTACAAGAGAAGAATCAAACATGTTGATGTATGTGAATATATTCAGCAAGGACACTTCACTAGATGTGAACTTCCTTTACAATTTTGCTGACATCAACTTATTGTCAGAACTTAAAAGAGTTGATGGTGTTGGATTTGCTGATATATTAGGAGACAGAGAATATGCGATGAGAATATGGCTAAAACCAGACAGAATGCTGGCTTATTCAATTTCAAGTGATGAAGTTTTAAAAGCAATTGACGAACAAAATCTTGAAGCTGCCCCTGGAAAGACAGGTGAAAGCTCTGGCAAAAAAGCGCAGTCATTTGAATACGTGATGAAATATCCCGGACGATTTACAACCAAAGAAGGATATGAAAATATTGTGGTTAAATCTTCTCCCGACGGGCAATTGTTACGTGTAAAGGATGTTGCCGATGTTGAATTTGGAAGTTCTTTTTACGACTTGTATTCTAAGTACAATGGAAAACCTACTGCTTCCATCATGATCAAACAATCATACGGAAGTAATGCCTCTGCCGTTATTGAAAACATCAAACAAAAATTAGCTGAAATAAAATCTACTTCGTTTCCCAAAGGCATGGATTATGAAATCAGTTATGATGTTTCTAAATTCTTAGATGCTTCAATCGAAAAAGTATTGCATACACTTCTCGAGGCTTTTATTCTGGTAAGTCTTGTGGTATATATTTTCTTAGGCGATTGGCGATCAACACTGATTCCAGCATTAACAGTTCCTGTTTCACTAATAGGTACGTTTTTCTTCATGCAGTTTTTTGGTATCAATTTAAATTTGATAACGCTGTTTGCATTGGTGTTGTCAATTGGTATTGTGGTAGACAATGCGATTGTTGTTGTAGAAGCTGTACACGCTAAAATGGAAGAATCAGGTTTAAGTCCGAGAGCCGCAACCGAAGAAGCTTTACATGAAATCAGCGGTGCCATTATTGCCATTACTTTGGTGATGGCGGCGGTATTTATACCTGTTGCATTTATGAATGGACCAGTTGGTATTTTTTACAGACAATTCTCTGTAACCATGGCTACCAGTATCATTCTTTCAGGTCTGATAGCATTAACACTCACTCCTGCCCTTTGCGCCATCATGCTTAAAAACAATCATGGGAAAGCGAAAAGAAAAACGATTATCAATAGATTTTTGAACGGTTTCAATAATGGATTTACAAAATTACTGGGCAGATATAAAAGAATATTAGAAGTTATTGTAAGCAGAAGAATGGTAACTGTAGTGGTGTTGATTTTATTTTGTTTGGGCACCTGGCAACTCAGTAATAATATCCCTTCCGGATTCATTCCTAATGAAGATCAAGGTGTTTTTTATGCAATTGTATTAACACCTACAGGCTCCACACTCGAACGTACAAACGCCGTTTTGTCTCAAATTCAAAAAGTAGCCAATGGCATGGAGGAAGTAAATTCTGTTTCTTCCACAGCAGGTTTTGAAATATTAACTGAGGGAACAGGCGCCTGCTCTGGAACCTGTCTGATAAATTTGAAAGACTGGAGCAAAAGGAAACATACTACTTCGGAAATCATGAGTGAACTCGAAGAAAAAACCAAAAGTATTAAAGGAGCAACCATAGAATATTTCTTACCTCCTGCGGTACCGGGATATGGCGCTGCTGGTGGTTTTGAATTGAGACTGCTTGACGTAGCAGGTAGCGGAGATTATAAAAAAATGGAAGAAGTAAACAAAGCTTTTACAAAAGAATTGAGTAAAAGAAAAGAACTCGCTTCTGTTTTCAGTTTTTATAATGCAAGTTTCCCTCAATACATGTTAAAGGTGGATTATGACAAAGCCATGCAAAAAGGCATTTCGGTGAGTGATGCAATGGACAATCTTTCTACTTTAATTGGAAGTACCTATGCTGCAAGTTTTATCAAATTCGACAGGCAATATAAAGTGATGGTACAAGCGCCTCCGCAGTATCGCGCTTTACCAGAAGACATCATGAAATTGTACACAAAGAATGACAAGGGCGAGATGGTGCCCTATTCAGAATTCATGACGATGGAAAAAGTATATGGATTGGAAGAGATTACCAGACATAACATGTACAACTCTTCAGAGATCAGTGGCGATGCGGCTCCAGGCTATAGTAGCGGAACAGCTATGCAAGTCATCGCTGAAGTAGCAAAAAATAAATTACCAAAAGGATTTGGAATTGACTGGGCAGGAATTTCAAAAGACCAGATGGCTACAGGAAATCAGGCAATTTATATTTTCCTAATTTGTTTGGTGTTTGTGTATTTGTTATTAGCCGCTCAATACGAAAGTTTTGTGCTTCCATTCCCCATTTTGTTATCCTTGCCAATTGGAATTTTTGGTGCTTATTTGTTTTTGAAATTGATGGGACTTGAAAACAATATTTACGCACAAGTAGCCATGGTAATGTTAATAGGATTGTTGGGAAAGAACGCGGTATTGATTGTAGAATTTGCTGTTCAAAAACACAGAACAGGTTCAACTGTTTTGCAGGCCTCAATTGAAGGTGCTGCGGTAAGATTACGTCCTATTCTTATGACTTCATTTGCATTCATTGCTGGTTTGTTACCGATGATATTTGCAACTGGCCCAGGTGCTATAGGAAATAAAACTATCGGTAGCGCGGCTACAGGAGGTATGCTTTTAGGAACCGTGTTTGGCGTATTGATAATTCCAGGACTTTATTACATTTTCGGAAGAACATCTGAAAAACACCACATAATCGAAGACGAAGAAGAAAAACCTTTAACCGAAGAATAAAATGATGAAATCAAAAAAAATATATCAAATAGGACTTGTTTGTTTATTGGCATCTTCTATTTTTGGATGTGTGCCTAAGTTAACTTCCAACAAACCTGAATTTGCGTCTACCCCTGATAGTTATTCAGACAATAAAGACTCAGTGAATGACGCCAATACATCTTGGAAAAAAATATTTACAGACTCTAATCTTGTCAAACTGATTGACACTGCTATTAAAAACAATCCTGAAGCCAATGTTGCTTTACAGGAAATTATCATTGCTTCTAATGAAGTGAAAATGAGGAAGAGCCTGCTATCCCCAATGGTAAATGCTTATACTTCAATTGGAGCAGACAAAGCAGGAAGATATACATCGGAAGGTGCAGGTAATGCATCAACAGATATCACACCTGGCAGAAGAGTTCCTGAACCTTTAAGTAATTTCAACCCAGGATTTGTGGCCAGTTGGGAAGCAGATATTTGGCATAAAATCCGTTACTCCAAACAATCAGCATTACAAAGATATCTGGCATCAATAGAAGGAAAGAATTTTATCATTTCAAATCTGGTAGCAGAAATTGCAAACAGTTATTATGAGTTACTTGCATTAGACAATCAACTTTCTATTATTAAAGAATCAATTGAACTACAAAAGAAAGAACTAGAAATTGTGAAGTTGCAAAAAGAAGCCGCAAGAGCAACAGAATTAGCCGTAAAACAATTTGAAGCTCAAGTTTATTACACAGAAAGTTTGGAAAATGATGTCATTCAACAGATCACTGAGAATGAAAATAAAATCAATTTGTTATCCGGAAAATTTAACCAACCCATCAAAAGAGATACATCAATATTCTTAAATCAAGAACCACTAATCATTAAAACTGGTGTACCTGCACAGTTAATTTTAAACAGGCCAGATATCAAGCAAGCCGAACATGAAATGAATGCGGCCGGATTAGATGTAAAAGTTGCCAGAGCAGAATTTTTACCAGAACTGGGATTTGAGTCTGGATTGGGTTACAGTGCTTTTAAACCAGGACTATTATTTAGCACACCAGAGTCAATTATGTTTTCTTTATTTGGAAAATTAACAGGCCCAGTTTTTAATCGAGTGGCTTTAAAAGCAGAATATGCCAATGCCAATGCGCGTCAAATTCAATCTTTGTACAACTATCAAAATTCAATATTGAATGGATATGCTGAAGTTTCAAACCAGATGAACTCGGTAAATAATTTGGATAAAATCTACAAATTAAAATATAAACAAGTGGCAACTTTAAATACTTCTATTGACATTGCTCATGATTTATTTTTGTCTGCTCGCGCAGATTATCTTGAAGTACTTACCGCACAAAAAGAAGCGTTGCAATCAAAGTTAGAATTGAATGAAGTGCGCAAGAATAAATTTAATTCCACAATAAATTTATACAGAGCATTAGGTGGCGGCTGGAAATAAAAATCGTATTTAAAATCATTACCTGTATTTTAGCTATTAAAATTTGAATTTTATAACAATTTGATTTTATTAATACAGGTAGATTCTTAGTATGACAAAAATTTCAAACGAAATCACGCAATCTTTATTAAATGCTGCGGATGGCGATAAGGCCATATCCATGCAGCGATTTTTCAAAACTGGTAAAGGTGAATATGGCGAAGGTGATATTTTCATTGGTGTAAGTGTGCCTCAGCAAAGAGCCATTGCAAAACAATTCCAAAAAGATTGTACTAAAAAAGAGGTAATCACATTACTCGACTCTCCTATTCACGAAGAAAGACTAACAGGCGTTTTCATTCTTGTAGATAAATTTAAAAAATCAATTAAATCAAATCAAGAACAAGAATGGGTTGATCTATATATTGAGAAAGCGGATAAAATGAACAATTGGGATTTAGTAGATTCTAGTGCTCATCATATTTTAGGCAAATGGCTGGAGAATAAAGACCGAAATTTATTGTATGAATTTGCAGAATCAAATTCACTTTGGAAAAATAGAATTGCCTTGGTGAGTACTTTATATTTTATTAGAAAAAAAGATTTTAAAGATGCTTTACAGCTTTGTAAAATATCATTGCCCCACCAACATGATTTGATTCATAAAGCTGCAGGCTGGATGCTCAAAGAAATCTATGAGAAAGATCCAAATCCTACTTGTAAGTTTATTGAAACATTCAAAGACAAGATGCCCAGAACTATGTTGCGTTATGCCATAGAAAAAATGCCTGAATTACAACGTAAAGCTTATTTGAGTAAATAAAAAAAGGGGCAGAAAGTATCAGTTTCCGCCCCAGTCAATTCTTTGCAGTGTTAGTGTCTTTTACAACTTTTATTCTGCAACAATCTATTTATTTCGAATATGTCCTGATTAATTGGCAATTTTTATTTTTGCTTTCTAGAAATCAGTTTAT
>CALCNY010000220.1 GCA_937897585.1 uncultured Chitinophagaceae bacterium
ATCGCATACCTATATGGGATTTTTAACTTCAACAATCACTTATGGACATGTAAGAGATTTTACCACAGAAATAACTGACACCATTGACAATGCAACTTATGTACAACAACAAAATATAGCCAATTTGAATTATTATGGATTTAGTATTGGAAGCGCAACGCCTTTTAAAAAATGGTGGTCGGGTTATGTAAATATTTGGTACATGTATCATGATGTTAAAGGAAGTATTGGAGCCAATCCCTTTCAAGTAAAAATTCCATTGTATGGCGCGTATTGGCAACAATCATTCACGCTGAAAAAAGAATTTTCTGCGGAATTGAGTGGTTGGTATAATGGTCCAGCGTTTTGGGCTGCAACCTGGAAAACCTCTCCACAATGGTCTATGGATCTGGGATTACAAAAAACATTCTTCAATAAAAATCTTGTTGTAAAGGCGGCTGTAACCGATATTTTTTACACGGCACCATGGAAGGCCACCAACAATTTCGGTGGTATGAACATAGCAGCAAATGGTAACTGGGAAAGCAGAACCTTCAGACTTACAGTTAACTGGAGATTCGGTAGCAATCAAATCAGCGCCAGCAGAGAAAGAAAAACAGCTAGTGAAGCGGAGGCGAAGAGGATCAGGGGGTAAAGCCCCCTCAATCCCCCAAAGGGGGAAGTTGATTATTGTTTATTGTTTAAGAGGTTCAAAAGGTTCAAGAAGTTCAAGAGGTTGATGGAACTTTTTAAACTTATTGAACCTTTTGAACTTTTGGAACAAACCTATCCAGCCTATCCAGCTCTATCCAGCTTTATCTAGCCTATCTAGCTTATCCTCATTTCCTTTACCTTTGCCAACTAAATTTCACAAATGAAGAATACGCCTTTTACAGACAAGCATATTGCTCTTGGTGCGAAGATGGCTGAGTTTGCCGGATTCAACATGCCGATTTCTTACACAGGTATCAACGATGAACACGCTACTGTTAGAAATAAAGTGGGTGTTTTTGATGTCAGCCACATGGGTGAATTTATTTTGAAAGGAGCAGATGCTCTTGACTTGATTCAACGCATAACCACCAACGATGCTTCTAAATTGACCAATGGAAAAGCTCAATACAGTTGCATGCCCAACGAAAATGGAGGTATAGTTGATGATTTGCTGGTGTATTGCGTGGAAGAAAATAATGTGTACATGCTGGTGGTAAATGCCGGAAACATTGATAAAGACTGGAATTGGATTGTTAAACACAATTCAAAAAATGTGGAAATGCATAACATCTCTGCAAAAACAGCGTTGCTTGCGGTACAGGGACCAAGTGCTACTAAAGTGATTCAGTCGCTTACAGAAATGGATATCCTCAATTTGAAATATTACACTTTTGTAAAGGGAAAATTTGCTGGTGTCGACAACGTGCTCATCAGCGCAACTGGTTATACCGGTGCAGGTGGCGTTGAAATTTATTTTGAAGACAACAACAACGATGCTGAAACCATTTGGAATGCGATTTTCAATGCTGGTGCTCAATATGGTATTAAACCGATTGGCTTAGGCGCAAGAGATACACTTAGATTAGAAATGGGTTTTTGTTTATATGGTAATGATATTGATGACACCACATCACCAATAGAAGCGGGTTTGGGATGGATTACCAAGTTTACAAAAGAATTTACTTCAAGAAGCATTTTCGAAAATCAAAAAAATAATGGCTGTACTAAAAAGCTTGTTGGTTTTGAAATGATAGACAAAGGCATTGCTCGTCATGATTATGAAATCGCAGATGCAGCAGGTCATGTAATTGGAAAAGTTAGCTCTGGAACTCAATCTCCAAGCTTAGGAAAAGCCATTGGCATGGGCTATGTTGATATCAATCATGCCGGAATAGGCAATGAAATTTTTATTAAAGTTCGTACCAACTTGCTTAAAGCAAAACAGGTAAAAATTCCATTTGAATAACTCATTAAAATTTGATTCATAATGTCTGATAACAAACCGGCGTTATTTACTTCGCTTTCACCTGCATTGTTGAGTTTATATGATATCACATCAAGCGTGGTGGTGATTATTGATGTACTTCGTGCTACTTCTACTATTGCTACAGTTTTACACAATGGAGCCAAAGAAATCATTCCGGTCGACAGTGTGAATGAATGCATTAGAATCGGCAGACAAATTGAAGCGATTACCGCAGGAGAAAGAGATGGAAAAGTAGCTGAAGGTTTAGAGCATGGCAATTCTCCCTTTGAATATCCCGAATCCTTTATTGGAGGCAAAACGCTTGTTTTAACCACAACTAATGGAACAAAACTATTACACATGGCGCTTAATAATGGTGCCCACGAAATCATAACAGGTTCTTTTGCAAACCTCGATGCTGTTTGTAATCATCTTGTTCAAAAAAACAAACCTGTTTTATTAGCCTGTGCAGCTTGGAAAGACCGTGTGAATATTGAAGACACTTTATTTGCCGGCGCGGTAATTAATAAAATACAACAACATTTTTCCATCAACTGCGATGCTTCACAAATGGCATTAGGTCTTTATAAAGAAGCTGAAGAAGATTTATACGAATTCATGAAAAGAAAAGAAGCTTCACATTACAAGCGACTCACTTCATTTGGATTGGAAAAAGACATCAGACATTGTTTGACTGCCAACACGGCCAATGTATTGCCATTATACACAGAAGGAAAATTAATAAGAGGTTAATTAATTCGAATTTATTCTCAACATTCTTTTCCTTTCAACTCCTTTACTCAGGTATTTTCCTTTACTTTTGCAAATTGCCCTTTTCGGATTCAGGAGGTGCAATCGTTTTTAATTTTTCATACAAAAAAGGAGATTCGTTTTGGCATTACCACATATCATCAAGCACATCTATAATAATGGTACCGACGAGGTAATCAGACGCGGTAAAAAGATTCACGGTTCTGGTTTTGTTGAAATGGTAGAACATGATGAATTGATGGGTACGATTGTCTTCAGGGTGAAAGATGACAGCTACAGCACATTTTACAAAGTTTATATTCAAAAATATACCGACGCCAGATTGATGTCTTTGCGTTGTACTTGTCCGTATAACATTGGAGATATCTGCCGCCATGAAGCGGCTTCTTTATTTAGGTTACAGGATATGGTTGATAAAAATATGCTCGGCAGCAGCATGATTCAATACAACCAGTATCATACGGTTGCCAAAATGAAACACATCGACCTAAAAATGATTAAAATGCTTTGTTCACAAGGCATTTATGATGATGCTGAACGAATTTCAAGAACCACAAAAGCCAATATTACAAAAGCTGTGGATGAACGTGTAGAAGCAGACTTGAACGTTAACGGTGTTGTATACCCGCTGGTGATTCAAAAAAATGAAGAAAGGAATTTCGATACTTCTTGTACATGCGCAGAATCCGGACATCCATTATGCGAACATAAAGTATTATTGTTTACACAATTACTAAACGCATTTGGTGCCAATTATTTTGATTCGATTAGAAATTGGGACAAAGAAAAAAATAAACTCTTACAGATTTACGGTTATAGTCTTAATGATGATTTGACCGGAAAATTTGAATTTACTTATAAAGAAGGAAAGCCTTTTCTTAAATTGCTTGATCTCAATATTAAAAGAGTTGCTCAAGTTGCAGCTCCGGCATCAAAACCAGCAGAATCAACTTTCATGCTAAAGCCTAGGCCTGTTAATGATGTTGCAGAAACTGAAAAAGAACATAAAAAATTGGGTTTGGTTTTTAATTTTAATGCCAAACAATTTCCTTCATTTATTTTAGATGCTGTACAAGGTGAAGCTGATGAAGATGGAAAAAAATTCCTCAGCAAAGTTGAAAATCTTGATCTTACCAAATTCGTTGATACAGAATTATATGATGAAGACGACAAACTATTATTCCAGCAAATAAGAAAATTGCAGCCCACTGAAATCAATAAATACCTCAATAGAAATTCACCATTCAGTGGCATTTGGGACAATATCATTCAAAACGAATCAGAAGAACTTCCGGAAGACACACGTAATCTGATTACAGAATACCTAGATCGGA
>CALCNY010000221.1 GCA_937897585.1 uncultured Chitinophagaceae bacterium
TTGTTCATGTTTATATAAATACGATTGATTCGGATACACGAAACATAAAATTAAAGTTGTAAATTGTTAAATTGTTGCTCGTTTAAAAGCAAAATAAGTTCTAACACTAAATAAACAACCACAAATACTAATTGCATACAAAAACTTCGTGTTTCTTTCTGCCTTAGTGCCTTTGTGGCAAAACTAAAACAGCATATACATTATGGCTACATCAAAACCTTTCGTTTCCACTTCATTTTCTTATGAAACACTAGAAGAAAAATTAGATGTAAAACCAAAAGGAGAATCATTAGCCATTGGTATTCCTAAAGAAATTTCATTTAACGAAAACAGAATTGCATTAACGCCCGAAGGCGCCGGTGTTTTAATTGCAAATGGACATGAAGTAATCATGGAATCCAATGCAGGAAAGGGTTCCAACTACAGCGATAAAGATTACAGTGAAACCGGCGTAAGAATAGTATATGATAAAAAAGAAATTTTCAATTGTCACATTATTGTGAAAAGTGCACCAGTAAGTGAAGAAGATTGTGAATTGTTAAAGCCAGATACCACTATTATTTCTCCAATCCACATGGCTATCATGAAGAAAGCCATTTTGGAAAAAATGATGGAGAAAAAAGTTACGGCCGTCAGCTTTGAAAATCTCAAAGACGACAGCGGACACAATCCAATTGTAAGAAGCATGAGTGAGATTGCAGGAAGTGCCATCATGTTGATAGCAGGTCAATATCTTAGCAATGCCAATAACGGTAAAGGTGTTTTGGTAGGCGGTATCAGCGGTATACCACCAACAAAAGTAATCATCATTGGTGCTGGTATCGTAGGTGAATATGCAGCACGAACTGCATTAGCGATGGGTGCAAGTGTGAAAGTATTTGACAATAGCATATACAGACTAAAGCGTTTGCAAAATAACATTGGCGTAAGAATGTGGACTTCTGTTATTGAACCACGAATTTTGAGTAAGCAATTAAAAACCTGTGATGTGGCGATTGGCGCGTTGAGCGGTGCTGCTGGAAGAACACCAGTTGTAGTTTCGGAAGAAATGGTTAGTAACATGCGCCCAGGCACTGTAATCGTGGATGTGAGTATCGATCATGGTGGTTGCTTTGAAACCAGTAGGGTGACTTCTCATGAGAATCCAATTTTTACCAAGTATGATGTGATTCATTATTGTGTTCCTAATATTCCGAGTGGTTTCGCTCGTACGGCTTCTCAAGCCATTAATAACGTGTTGATGCCATTGCTTCTCGAAACAGGCGAAGATGGTGGTATCGACAATATCATCTGGCACAAGATGAATATCAGAAGTGGTATTTATTTGTTTAAAGGAAGTTTGACCAATTTTTTCTTGAGTGAAAGATTTGATTTGAAGTATACAGATTTGAATTTGTTGATAGCAAGTAGAAGGTAATTCAATTTGATAATGAGTGTCGGGTTGCTTTCATAAGAAATAGCGTTGGTATATTTGATGGTGTTTTGTAAAGCTCTCAGTCTCCTACTGAGGATTGTTTTTAATAGCCACGAATACACGAATTATTTCATTTAGATTTTGTTTCGTGAATTCGTGGCACTTCAACACTAATTCATCTATCAATACAGCATAATCGCAATCCCTTCAGCACTTTTGATACCATCAGGTCCTTTTACTTTAATGTTGTCGAAAGTTATTTGAGATCCTGCAGTGCACTTATTTATTAAGCCTCTTAAGGGTTCGATACTGTTGCTGTTTAAGTTAGCTGTCACAACAACCGGAAATTCATTACCAGAGAAATATACGGTAGCACTCACAACTTTATAGTCATATTCATGCAGAAAATCAGGAACCTCACATTTTAATCCGGTTTGCATTTTTACTAATACATTGGATACGCTGCTACCATTCAGCTCTCCTAGCGTGATTTTGAAAGGAGGCATTTCTTTCGCTTTGAATTTTGAAGATGCGACAAGCTTGTTTCCACTCATCACATTTACATTCACTTCACCTTTTTGCGCTGCGATTAAAAAAATGGTATCTCCGCTTTGCTCAATTTTTCCATTCGAAACCTGATAGGTGAGTTTATTGTTTTTAGGACATTCCGCATCGAAAACAATTGGTATTTTGGTACCCACATAAACTGTTTTGACTTGTAACCCAATGGTACTCGATTGCGCTTTGGAGTTGACAATCAACAGCAATAAAATTGCAAATGAAAATAATAGCTTTTTCATAATAAATTATTTTAGAGTTTGGAAAATTGAAGGACGACTTTATTGATAAATTGAAATCAAATAATTTACCAATGCGTTTGTAGTTTTGGAATAGAGCTTTCGAGAATCATACATGTCGAGAAAGTGATCAACATAGCCCAAATCAATACCTGCAGAAGTCATAACATCTTTTCCAGCCCCGACATAGTATCTTAAAGAATTTGATTCTAGATTATTGACAAAGCAAAATGAGACGGAGTTCATTTTCATGGTCTCCAAGGTGTTCAGAACCGCTTTTTTATAGGTATCGTTAGTGACCTCCAAAATTTCCAACGTATCTCTTTCGGGTTGTCGTCTTTCTAAAATTGCGTTTCCGTATTTGTCTTCATTTCTCATGTAATTGTATACTCCATTAGTGTAGTATGCCTTGTTGAAATCAGCATTGTATTTATCAAATAATTTTTCGGTCAATTCATGAATGAAACTGACTGTATCAGTAAATAAAAAATTCATCGGAAATATGCAAAGTCTTTCCGCTTTTCCATTGATGTTACAATTTTCCACCACACAAGAATCTAGTTTGAAATCAATCGATGAAATTAGTTCCATAAAATTTCTTGTATGTCTGTCGCTGATTACATTCAGTTCTTTTGGATTGATGATGAAGAATTTATTATTTCCGTTCAATGAACTAGGATCTTCTATATATGAATCCTCATTAGAAAAAATAAGTCCGAATTTCATGTCTTTTGCCATCGATTTGCTGCAAAAAATTCCGGTAACATGGGCATTGACACTAACATTCCTTTCACCTGTTTTTTCACCAATGGAATCAAACGTGGGTACCTGGATGATGTGTGTGTTCATATCACTAAATGTTTTTTTAGAAATTGGTTCAATCGCAAATTTGCCTCCGGATAATTTTTTGATGAATTCAATATTACATTTAGAATCATTGACTATATCATAACCTTTCCAGTCCCAAAGTTTTATATCTGATTGTATCAATTTGTATAGGTCTTCATAGTAAACATCATGAATACGTTGTGCTTTATTTGAATTGCTCCACAAAAGGGAGAGAAGGACAATTAGTTTTTTCATTGTAATGAAGTTTAGGGTTAAAAAATAAAATTCAGATGTAAATGGAAAACGGTAAACGAAAAGAAGAGAGTGGGAGACTTATAGAATTGTATTCAAATCGTAATATTTTGATTACTGAAATGAAAATATGTTTTTACAAAATGAGAGGTTGAAAAAAAATGTTAAGTGAGGAGAATTGGGGAGTTGTTTAACAAAATATTTTCTGTTTTGCTGTAAGTCAGCAGACCGGAGTTATTGCTATATTATTTGTAGTCTTCAACTTTTATCACTTCCCTACAAAACTCATACTCATTCTTATCATTACTACATACAATTACCAGTCGATTTGTAGTGTATTTTGAAATCAGTGTTTTGTAAAGTTTTATGCCTGCTTCATCTAGATTGGTGGTGGGTTCATCGAGGAGCAAAACTGATGTGTCGCTGTAGAAAGCTTGTGCCAATTTCAATCTTTGTTTCATTCCACTGCTATAATAGCGGATTTGTTTATTTGCCGCTGACTGTAAATTCACTTCCTGCAAAATTTCATCAACAGGTATAATCAGTTTTTTAAACGAAGTATGAAAAGATAAAAATTCTAATGCCGTCATTTCTTCAATCAACTCAAGATATGGAGCGTTAATGGAAATGTTTTTGTAAGCAATGGCAGCATCAACTGTTTTGTTGTTTGCTGTAAAATCAATCGATCCTTCACTGTGCATTAATGCACCAGCAATTACCTGAAGTAAAGTTGATTTGCCTGAGCCATTCGCTCCCGTGATAGCGTAAGCGTTTCCTTGTTTGAAATGATAATCTATTCCGCGAAAAATCCATTCTCTGTTGAAACGCTTGCCTGTATTAGTTAAACGGATATCCATTGTTGTAGCTATTCATCATCCATGCTTCCTTTGCTGAAGCGTTTGATAATGCCTCTGCCGCTTTCACGGATAAAGGTTACGATTTCATCACGTTCATCTGTAGCCGCTAATTCTTCTTCAATGAAATTTAATGCCTGTGATGTGTTTAGATTCTTATTATAAATAATTCTGTAGACGTCAAGAATATGATTGATTCTATCCAATGAAAATCCTCTGCGCTTCAATCCTACGGAGTTAACGCCGGCATAACTTAATGGAGTACGGCCTGCTTTGATATAAGGCGGCACATCTTTACTAACCAATGACCCTCCGGCTACAAATGCATGTTGACCAATTTGAACAAATTGATGTACAGCACACATTCCCGCAAGAATTGAATGGTCTCCAAGGGTTACGTGGCCTGCCATTTGAGTATTGTTACTCATAATACAATTGTTACCAATTACACAGTCGTGAGCAATATGACTGTAAGCCATAATCAGACAATTGTCTCCTACTTTGGTTGTCCACTTGTCTTTACTGCCTCTGTTGATGGTAACAAATTCTCTAATAGTGGTATTGTTGCCGATTTGAACAGTGGTATTTTCACCTTCGTATTTTAAATCTTGAGGAATACCTGCAATAACAGCGCCGGGAAATATTCTGCAATTCTCTCCAATTCTTGCACCTTCCATGATGGTTACATTGCTTCCAATCCAGGTGCCACTGCCAATTTCTACATTCTGATGTATCACACTGAATGGATCGATTTTTACATTCGGAGCTAGCTTGGCATTGGGGTGTATGTATGTGTGTGGATGAATCATCTTATTTTATTAAATCAAAAATTGCGGTTAATCATTTCTTTTTACCAACTGGGCAGTAAATTCACCTTCGGTACAAAGTTTATTGGCAACATAAACACTACCTTTCATAACACATATGCCTCTTCTGATAGGTTCTATCAATTCCATTTTTAAAATCATGGTATCGCCGGGAACTACTTTTTGTTTGAATTTACAATTATCTATTTTTAGAAAATAGGTATCATAATTCCCTTCAGGCATTGTGTTAATGCAAAGAATACCACCAGTTTGAGCCAGGGCTTCAATTTGTAAAACACCAGGCATTACTGGATTTCCGGGAAAATGTCCCTGAAAGAAAAATTCATTGAAAGTAACATTCTTTATTCCAATGATGCAAGTATCGCTTAACTCTACTATTTTATCAACCAGTAAAAATGGGTAACGATGCGGCAAAGTTTTTTCTATTTGCTGCAAGTTGTAAACCGGAAGTTGTGATGGATCGTAAACAGGAATGTCTTTAGTGTGTTTGTTCTTCTTGATGTACTGTTTTATTTTTTTTGCAAATTCCACATTACTGCTGTGTCCTGGACGATTAGCAATGATATGTGATTTAATTGGATAACCAATCAAAGCCAGGTCGCCGATTACATCCAATAATTTATGTCTGGCAGGTTCGTTAGGGAATCGCAATTCCAAGTTATTAAGATAGCCCTCTGTTTTTACTTCCACCGTATCTCTGCCAAATGCTTTTGCCAAGCGGTTCATAGCAGGTTTATCCAGAGGTTTGTCAACAACTACAATAGCGTTATTGATATCGCCGCCTTTTACCAGGTTGTTATCCAGTAACATTTCCAGTTCATGCAAGAAGCAAAATGTTCTGCATGGTCCAATTTCTGATTTGAAATCTATCATTTTTTTCAACGTCGCATGCTGGGTTCCCAAAACAGGACTATTGAAATCTATCAATGTAGTTATTTCGTAATTGGTTGCTGGAAGTGCGGTCATTTCAACACGCTTTACTTCATCGTAAAAACTAATATTGGTGTCAATTGTGTACCATGCTTTTGCTGCATCTTGCTCTACTATTCCAGCCTTTTCAATCAATTCTACAAATGGGCTGCTACTGCCATCAATAATGGGAATTTCAGGCCCATTAATTTCAATGAGACAATTATCAACGCCCATCCCAACCAGTGCAGCTAGAATATGCTCTACCGTGCTGACTTTTACCGCACCTTGTTCTAATGTAGTTCCTCTGGAAGTATCTGTAACTAGGTCACAATCCGCTTTGATTGTTGGCGTTCCGGGCAAATCAACTCGTTGAAACTGAAAGCCATATCCGGGATTAGCCGGCTTTAATGTCATATCTACATTTATCCCAGTATGCAAACCTGTTCCTGAAATACTTGCCTGTTCGGCAAGGGTATGTTGCTTATCGGGATTAAAATTCTTATCCATGCTAGTTTTGAATTTCGGCAAAGATATTCCAAAAATATCAGCCATGAGCCATATATGAGAATTAGTAAAAGCGCTTTATTGCTTGTCAGATAATCTTTTAACTAAATCTTCCAATTCTTTAATACGTTTTTCAAGTTGCGGAAGACTTCTCAAAACTGCTTTACTTTTCATAGAAGCAGTGAAATCGAATGCCGGATTGCCATCTAATGAAGTGTTGGGATTTTTAACAGTTTTGCTGACACCACTTTTGCCATTGATTTTGGTGCCATCAGCTATTGATAAATGACCAGCCAATCCTGCC
The DNA here is from genome assembly GCA_937897585.1 of uncultured Chitinophagaceae bacterium. Lineage (GTDB taxonomy): Bacteria > Bacteroidota > Bacteroidia > Chitinophagales > Chitinophagaceae > Ferruginibacter. Next base: position 6,693 of record CALCNY010000221.1, read on the forward strand.
TGACCACCTATCATCACATTTTTTCCAATTTTTGTACTGCCGCTAATGCCAGCCAAAGCAGCAATAACAGAATTGTTACCAACTTCTACATTGTGCGCAATTTGAACGAGGTTGTCAATTTTTGCACCTTTTCGAATAATGGTACTGCCCATAGTGGCTCTGTCAATTGTAGAATTGGCGCCTATTTCTACATGATCTTCAATTACCACATTACCTATCTGAGGTACTTTTTTAAGGGTTCCATCGGGCATAGGTGCAAATCCAAAACCATCACTTCCGATTACCGCCCCTGCGTGAATAATTACATTTGAACCAATTACACATTCATGATAAATTTTCACTCCTGCGTTGATAATTGTATTTTGTCCAACAGTAACATTGTTTCCTAAATAAGCTCCAGCATGTATTTTTGTTCCATTGCCTACTACCACATTTTCATTCAAACAAGCAAATGCACCAATGAATACATTGTTTCCGGTTTTTACAGATGAATGAATGAATACTGGTTCCTGAATACCGGTAAGCATATTTGATTTCATTTGCTGATAAGCATCTAACAATCCTGCAAATGCGGCATAAGCATCAGATACTCTTATAAGCGTGGCTTTCACTGGCTTTTTCAGCTCCAGTGTTTCATTGATAATGATAATGGATGCAGATGTGGTATATAAATAGTCTTCATATTTAGGATTGGCCAGAAACGCCAATTGACCTTCCTTTGCTTCTTCGATTTTCCCAAATGAAACTACGATAGATTCTTGATCGCCTTCAACTTTTCCGTTAATAACCTGAGCTATCTGAGCTGCGCTAAATGTCATTTTTTAAATGGATTTCCTGTTTTATGCAGGATGGCAAATGTAATATTTCTTAACTTTTCCTCTAAGATTTTCGTTAATCAGAGCGTTGTCAACTTCCGTAATATCTTTCACAATTCCATCTTTGAATAGAATCTTAATCGTTTCATTTTCAAAGTTATAGGTACTGCTTGAGGCTTCTCCAGTATATACCAGCCATTGCACTTCATCCTCAGACAAATTATAATGTCTTTTCGTTGCTTCAGTTTTTTCTTTTATTATTTTTTCTGAAATTGGTTCTGAATGATATCTCACTTTTAAGAGGTGTCTGTCGATGATGCCTTTGCATAAAGTTGCTAATACAACATCATGATGAGCACACCATTGTTTGATAGCCATCATCACATCAAAATCATCAATACTACAGAATTGTTGCAATGTTACATTTTCAATTGGCGAATTGATAAAGCTGTTCAATGGTTCATTGCAAACGGCTCCTATATATTTGGCTCTTTTGATAATTCTTTGCAGCATTTGTTCGGCACTTAATACTGTTTTATGAAGATAAACCTGCCAGTACATCAGTCTTCTTGCCACCAGAAATTTCTCTATAGAATAAATGCCTTTTTCTTCCACCATCAACTCTCCATTATGAACGGTAAGCATCTTAATGATCCTGTCGTAAGCAATTACGCCTTCATTTACACCGGTAAAAAAACTGTCTCGGGTTAGATAATCCATTCTATCTACATCTAATTGGCCGCTGATTAATTGGTGTAAAAACTTTTTAGGATATACGTTTGTGAAAATATCAATGGCCATTTGCAATTTGCCTTCAAACTCTTTATTCAATTCTTTAATTAGCATTAGCGACAATTCTTCATGATGAAGGTGTTCTGCTAATACATGTTCGAGTGCATGAGAGAAAGGTCCATGGCCAATATCATGAAGCAAAATGGCGATTTTGGCGGCTTGTTGTTCTTCATTAGTGATGTCGACACCTTTAAGAAGGAGTTCATGTAAAGCAGATCTCATTAAATGATAAGCTCCTAAAGAATGATGTAATCGAGTATGAACAGCTCCTGGATAAACCAAATGCGCCATCGCCATTTGATGGATACGACGTAATCTTTGGTAATAAGGATGTGCTATGATTTTATGAATTAACTCATCGTCAATCGTGATAAAGCCATAAACCGGGTCGTTAATTATTTTGTGAAATCTCATCAATGCTGATTAAATGGAAATTATCTGTTAAATCAATTCTTTTGTTCGGCAAAGCTACAAAGCATTAATTTAAAAAATTACATTTGTATGCGTTGAAACAATGTTTAAAAGGTTTGATGTTCAATAAGTTCAAAATGTTTTTCCAAAAGATGATGCTCAACCTTTTGAACATCTTGAACTTTTGAACCTTTTAAACAAAAAAACTACTTTGATTGTGTACGCCTTTTTATAATCTAAAAATCAGTTTATGACCAAACCGAAAATCCTCTGGGTTGACGACGAAATAGAAAGCCTGAATTCTCAAATCATGTTTCTTGAAAATAAAGGCTATGAAGTGGTTACCAAAACAAATGGTTTTGATGCTTTGGAATTTGTAAAAGATAATTTTATTGATGTGGTTTTGCTGGACGAATCTATGCCAGGTATTACAGGGTTACAAACATTGCAGCAAATCAAAGAAATCAATAATAATTTGCCAGTAGTATTAATCACAAAAAACGAAGCGGAAAATTTGATGGATGAGGCTATCGGCAGTCAGATCAGTGATTATTTAATAAAACCTGTAAATCCCAATCAGGTATGGCTAAGTTTGAAAAAATTAATTGATAATAAAAGATTGGTAGCAGAAAAAACAACTTCTGCTTATCAACAAGAATTTAGCAGTTTATTTATGGCCTTAAGCGGCAATCCGGATTATCACCAATGGATGGAAATTTATAAAAAACTGGTGTATTGGGAGCTGGAAATTCAGAAAAGCGACAGCCCCGAAATGCAGGAAGTTTTTCATACACAAAAGCAAGAAGCCAATACAGAATTTTTCAAATTTATTTCAAAAAATTATGCTTCCTGGGTTTCTCCCAAAAGCACAGATGGTCCGATTATGAGCCATAATCTTTTGAAGTATAAAGTACTGCCTCATTTACAAAAAGGAACACCTTTGTTTTTTGTGTTGATTGATAATTTAAGATTCGACCAATGGAAAACCATCCAACCCATATTTGCGGAAAGCTTCAGAATTCATGAAGAAGAAACTTTTTATTCTATTTTACCAACAGCCACTCAATATTCACGAAATGCAGTGTTTGCAGGCATGTTGCCCATTGATATCGAAAAGCAGTTTTCAGCACAATGGAAAAATGACGACGACGAAGGTGGTAAAAATCTTCACGAAGAAGAATTTTTAAAAGCGCAACTCAAACGCTTAGGCAAATCAGAAATCAAATTTTCTTATACAAAAATCACCAATAACTTCGATGGTCAAAAGCTTGTTGACAATATGCACAATTTATTGCAAAACGACCTCAATGTAATTGTATACAATTTTGTGGATATGCTGAGTCATGCCAGAACAGAAATGGAAGTATTGAAGGAGCTTGCTGGTGACGAAACCAGTTACAGAAGTCTCACTGCCAGCTGGTTTGAACACAGCCCTTTGCATCAAGGGCTTAAAAAAATTGCAGAAAAAAACATTAATCTCATTGTGGCTACTGACCATGGAAGCACAAGAGTAAAAACAGCTGCAAAAGTTATCGGCGACAAACAAACTACAGCCAATCTTCGTTATAAACATGGCAGAAATCTAAATTACGAACCTAAAGATGTATTGGCATTTCGCGATCCTAAAGAAGCAGGCTTACCAGTTCCTAATGTAAATTCATCTTATATTTTTGCGAAAGGCGATTTGTTTCTATGCTATCCCAACAACTACAATCATTTTGTGAATTATTATAAAAACACTTTTCAGCACGGTGGTATCAGTTTGGAGGAAATGATTATTCCGGTGATAAGAATGTCTTCGAAGTAGTTTTTTTATTGTTCAAAAGGTTTCAGATGTTCAATTAGTTCAAAAGGTTCATTAAGTTCAACGTCAACATTTTGAACCTATTGAACTTCAAACCTCTGAAACGTCATTTTTGCAAATTAGTTATCAACGCTTGTTGAAAAATTAATTACCGATTGTCAGTTTATTTTATCAAGTTGCATTGACTAAATTATTGACGCATGAAATTCACTCAGCATACATTAGACAAAGTGGAAAGAGTAATTGAAGATGGTGGATACATTATTCGTTACGAAAGAGGTACTTTTCAAAGTGGTTATTGCATTTTACAAGCAAAGAAAGTAGTAGTTCTAAATAAATTTCTCCAAACAGAAGGTCGCATCAATACTTTAATTGATTTATTGCCTTTATTGAATTTAAACATTGATGATTTGACTCATGAAAGTCAAAAGCTTTTCGAAGAGTTAATGACAATTGAAGTACATCACTAATCAGATTTATCATTTCATTTATTAATGTCTATTCATGTTTGTTCCTACCATAAAAATTACTTTTCTGGGAACAGGCACAAGTAGTGGTGTACCCATGATTGCTTGTGATTGTGAAGTTTGTAAATCGAAAGACGAAAAAGACAGTCGTTTAAGAAGTAGTATCCTCATTGAATCTGACACCACAACTATTGTTATTGATACTACACCTGATTTTCGCACTCAAATGCTTAGGGCTCAAGTGAAAAAACTTGATGCTGTATTATTTACTCATCCACATAAAGATCATATTGCAGGATTAGATGACATAAAAGCGTTCAATTATTTTCACCAGCAACCGATGGCTGTATATGCAAACGAGCTGACACAAATTGCATTGAAAACAGAATTCCATTATGCGTTTACGGCTCAACGTTATCCAGGCATTCCAGAAATAAATTTGCAGAATATTCCAGATACCACTTTTCTTATTGGAGACATACCTGTTACACCAATTTGGGTTTGGCATTTAAAAATGCCCGTTCTTGGATTTCGTTTTGGAAATTTCACATACATCACCGACGCCAATAGGATAGAACCTTCCGAAATGAAAAAAATCGAAGGCAGTAAGATTATGGTGTTAAATGCGCTTCGTAAAGAAAAACATCTTTCACATTATACCTTACAGGAAGCCATAGACGTAGTTGATGCATTAAAAGTTCCTACCGTTTATTTTACACATATTAGCCATCAGTTAGGTAAACATGCCGATGTAAACGCCGAGTTGCCAATTGGCAAACAATTAGCCTTCGACGGGTTGGTGATAAACTGCTAAAATCTCCGTTTTTTTCTCCTTATTATTTTTTGCGAACGGCATAGTTTTATTCATGCAAAAAAATGAAAATAATTTATTTTATTTTTCTCGTAAAGAGAAGAATGGTATTGTGTTGATTCTAATATTGAACCTGTTGATTTATGGTTGGCCTGATGTTTATTACTATTTCTCAAATCGACAAGAAAATGCGATTCAAATTGAAAAATTATCCGAAGAAAAAAATGAAACTCAGACAGAAAATGATAAATCCATTTCTTCCCAAAAAAGAACTGATTATAACACAACTGTTTATGAACATCAAAATGCAACATATTTTGAATTCGATCCTAATACTTGTTCTAAAGAACAATGGATGAAATTGGGCGTCAAAGAAAAGACTGCTGAAACGATAATAAAATATATTTCCAAAGGGGGCAAGTTTAAAGCGCCAGAAGACTTAAAAAAAATATGGGGATTAAGTCCAACACAGGTTAAAGAATTATTGCCTTTTGTAAAGATTGCACCAACACCCAAAATTGAAAACGAAAAAAATATAAATGTTCATTTCTCACAAAAGAACTCCAATAAAATAATTGATATAAATACTGCTGATTCTTCTTTATTGGAATGGCTTCCTGGAATTGGTCCTGCTTTGGCAGGAAGAATTATAAAATACAGAAACAAACTTGGCGGTTATTATAACAGTGAACAATTGAAAGAAGTTTGGGGTTTGCCTGATTCTGAGATC
>CALCNY010000222.1 GCA_937897585.1 uncultured Chitinophagaceae bacterium
TAATTTAATTCAATTAGATTTCATAGGTAAAAACACAAAACCAACCATTATGGCACTTGCATGTACTCCAAAAGTTTCAAAATTTTTTAGATGTATTTCTTTGCTCTTTATGCTGTTTATTATGAGTATTTCGGAGCAAAGTTTTGCACAAACTCAAACAGTTGTAACAACTACCGGGGCTGGATCGTTTACCGTCCCTGCTGGGGTAACTGAAGTTACTGTTCGTGTGATTGGCGGTGGTGGAGGTGCAGGTAGAGGTAATACTGGATTTAGTGCAGGTGCAGGTGGTGGCGGTGGCTATGCCAGTAAAAAGTTTACCGGATTAACAGGGGGAACATCAGTAATTTATTATAGTGTGGGAACTGCTGGCGCAGGTTCAACAGCAAATGCTGGCACAGGAACCGCTGGTGGAGATAGTTGGGCAAACACTACTAATGCTGCTCCAACTACAAATTCCGGAGCTCTTGCGAAAGGGGGGGCTGGTGGAGTTGGATCTTCAACTGCTAATGCTTCCGGTGGAGCTGGAGGTGTTCTTGGTTATGGAGACACAACAAAAGTTGGCGGTAATGGTGGAAATGGAGTTACTTCCGGAGGTGCCGGGGGAGGAGCTGCGGGATATGCACTTCAAAGCGCGGCCCCATCTGCAACAGGCATAACTCCTGGCACTGGTTCGCTGTTTTCAGGAAGCGGTGGAGCCGCAGGAAATGGCGCCGGTACAACAACAGCATCTGTTGGTGGAAATTATGGTGGTGGAGGTGGAGCTACTTATGGTAAGAACAGCGGATTGGCAGGAGCTCAAGGTGTTATAATCATAAATTACACACTACCCGTTTGCTCAGGAACTCCTGCTCCGGGAAATACTATCGCATCAGTAAACCCTGTAGGAGGTGGATCTTCAACTGTACTCTCATTACAAAATGCCACCGCAGGATCAGGTGTTACTTACCAATGGCAATCTTCAGCTAACAACTCAACATGGATAGATATTTCAGGCGCTACCAGTGCTACTTATACAGCTACTCCAACTGCGGCTACTTATTACCGTTGTAATGTGACTTGTTCTGGTGCTACAGGAACATCGAATTCATTACTAGTCAACTTAACATATTGCACTCCATCTGCGACTTCCACAACTTATTATATCACAGGAGTTACTATCACTAACGGACAAACGAATTTTGCCAATACTGGAACTTCATACGGTTTAAGTAGTGGTTATAGTAATTATACGTCTACTATTTCTTGTAGCCAGTATGCAACTGGAACTGTAAATTTTGCTGTTGCATTGGCGGGTAATTCAGTTTCTAATACATATAGTTATGGTGTTGCTATATGGGTTGACTGGAATAAGAATTTTGTTTTTGATGCTGGTGAATTAATGTATAATTCAGCAGCTTATATATATAGTGCCAGTGGTAGTTTTACAGTTCCTACTGGGACAGCAAATGGAGATTACAGAATGCGAGTTTTGGCTGATTATAATGCAACCAGTCCAGCGGCTTGCTCTGTTTCAAGTAATAATGGCGAGTGTGAAGATTATACCTTTACCGTTGTGACACAGCCTCCCACTTTAACAGTAGGCACATTGACAGCATTTGGAAATATTTGTGTGGGATCTTCTTCACCTCAAGTAGCTGGTTCTTATTATAGTTTCACTTTGTCTGGCACTGCCCTCACTGCTGATGCTACTATTGCGGCATTAAGCGGTTACACATATTCGTTAACTCCGGTTAACGGTTATGCATCAACGCTTACAGTAACTCAAACAAGTGGATCAATTGCTTCAACCACCATTTATGTGAAGTTTACTCCAACAGCGGCACAGTCTTATTCAGGAAATATTTCAGTTAGTTCAACCGGTGCAACGACAAAAACGGTCGCAGCTTCAGGTACGGGTATAACTGTTCCTAGCATTACTACACAACCTTCTACTTCCGGTCAAACATTATTACAAAATCAATCATCCGGAATCACAGCGCTTTCCGTAACGGCAACGGGAACGGGTACACTAAGTTACAGGTGGTTTGTGAATGCAACAGGATCAACAGATACAACGGCTTCAACTTTTGTTACTGGAGCAACATCAGCTTCTTATACACCATCAACAACTACAGGTGGTACTTTTTATTATTTCTGTACAGTGACAAATACTTGCGGAGCTACAGTTAGTAGCGCTTCTGGTGCTATTGTGGTGAATGTTTGTCCTACTCCTACTACGCCTGTAAATCAACCAACAGCAATAACATTCAGTTCTTATACGGATTCATTAAGAGTTGGCTTTACTGCAGCAGCAGGAGCTGATGGTTATTTGGTAGTTCGTTATCCTTCAGCTACAACTACTCCTGATAATCCTACAGATAATACCAATTACACTGCAGGTGCAGCTTTTGGAACAGGTGGTACTGTGGTTTATTTCGGAACTGCCTCAACATTTAAAGACAACTATACAATAACCGCTAATACAACTTATAAGTATTTTGTATTTGCCTACAATGGTGGTGTTTGTGGATACACAGCGTATTTAACAACTTCACCATTGTCAGGTTCTGGTACGACTTGTGTATCTATACCTACAGCCAGCGCAGCAACTTCAATAGGAGCAACTAGCTTCACTGCCAACTGGACTGCAGTTACAGGTGCTACAGGTTACTTGTTGGATGTTTCCACTTCGTCAACTTTCGCAAGTTTTCTAACCGGATATAATGGTCTATCAGTTTCAGGAGGTTCGACGGTAAGTTACAACGTGACCGGATTGTCTACTGTCACTACATATTATTATAGAGTAAGGGCGGTCAATTCAAGTGCTTCATGTACTACCGGTAACTCATCAACAATAACTGCTAGTACTTATCAGTCTATACCTTGGACTGAAGGGTTTGCAACTGCAGTTGTACCAGCTGGATGGAGTCTTTCGGGTATCACGAGTGGTGGTGGTATTGGAGTATATACCGGAATTATATCTGGAAATACAGGTAATGCTATTGTAGGATATTTGAATGCCACTTATGCTTCACAGTCATTCATTACGCCAACATTTGCCAATGTGCCTTTAAATTCTTATTTCTCCTTTGATTATCGTGTGTGTACAAATGCCGGTGCTGATTTGACAACATGGAGCGGATCTTATAAATTTCAAATTTCTACAGATGGTACTACCTATGTTGATTTGACTACAGCAAGCAGTGCAGTAACAACAGGTGGATATGTTAGAGTATCTGTTGCTATTCCAAATACATATGCTGGTAATAAGATTGTTTTGAAATGTTTGTTGACCAGAACTGGTGGAACCACTTATTATGGTTTTGATAATTTCCAAATCAAAGCCACCTGTACTGCTCCTACGGCTCCAACTTCTTATTCAGCCACTGCAGGGCCAGGTACTGCTACTATATCATTTACACCCAATGCTACAAGACCTGATAATTATTTGATTGTAAGATATCCTGCCGGAAGCACTAACGTGGTAGCACCAACGAATACTACTTCTTATACGGTGGGCACAGTTTTAGGAGATGGAGTTGTAAGTAATATCGTTTCTGGTACCGCTACTTCAGCCATTGCAACTGGATTGAGTCCAAATACTTCTTATGATTTTTACATATACGCATATAATGGTTCTAGTTGCTTGAGTGGGCCTGTTTATGGAACTGCATTATCAGGTTCAACTACAACTTCAGGTTGTCCTACATTAAATGCAACCATTACAATTGGTACTTCCGGTGCTGATTATGCAACACTGACAGATGCTTCGGCTATTCTTAATGGTTGTCCTGTATCTCAACCAACTTTGGTTAAATTGAATGCGGATTATGATCCAACAATTGAAGCTTATCCTATTACATTATTGAATAACAGTGGTGCGAGTGCAACAAATACTATCACTATACAGCCTGCATCAGATGCGGTTTCATTTACCTTGAATGGCACTACTACATCTCCAATCATTGATTTAAGTGGAGCTCAATATTATATTTTAGATGGTCGTGCAGCAGGAGTGGGTGCTTCAATTCTGAATATCACCAACTCAGGAAATGGACCTGCATTGAGATTGACTTCCAATGCTCAGAATAATATCGTTAGGTATGTGAATCTTAAATCGTCTAACACATCTACAACAAGCGGTGTGGTTTACTTTGGAACAGCGGTTGGAACTACTGCTGCTTCAGGTAACAACAACAATACCATCGAATATTGCGGTATCAATGGTAATTCAGTGTCTCCTAATGGTATCTATGCCACAGGAAGCGCAACACCTGCCGATAATAAATCAAACACGATTTCCAACAACAATATCTATGATTATTTCTCTGATGTGGCAGCTATCAGAAACGCGGGTATTCTTATCGGCACCGGAAATGCTATATCTACCGGTGCTGCATGGACGATATCAGGAAACAGTTTCTATCAAACTGCTACCAGAACATATGCTACAGCAGTGACTGCTTATCATGCCATCAACGCTGATGGAGGTGATGGTGCTTTCACAATTTCCAACAACTACATTGGTGGAACTGCTTCTGCATTAGGGGGTACTCCAATGACATTGACAAGTGCTTCTACATTCACTCCATATTTTTTCAGAATATTTGCTGGTAATCAAGCTACAACCAACATTTCTGGAAACAGTTTTGGTAACATGGCTCTGACAACCGCCTCTATTTCTACAACATTGAATACTGCTATCGGAGCGCATTCCGGTCAGATAGTCATCAACAACAATACAATAGGTAGTGCTACAACAGCAGGTTCAATCACCTTCACCGGTGGTGCTGCTAGTGCATTCTGTGGTATGTTCTTGGCGAATGGTACTTCATCAACTTCTAACTACATCAATGCAACTAATAATACCATTGCCGGTATCAGTATTTCCGGTGCTAATGCCAATAGCTTCATGGGTATCGGTTATTCCAACGCAGCTACTACATTGTCTGCGGCAAGTACGATAACCGGAAACTCAATTGGTACCTCATCAGCAGGAATCACCAATAGTACAACTGGAAATATTGTTGGTATATCAAATACTAACACAATTGGTGCCACTATTTCAGGTAACACCATTACCAATTTGAATGCAACAAACGCTGCTACTTCTCAGATAGTTGGTATCACGAATACAGCCGGTGCAGTTACTATTGGTTCAACCGGATCAGGTAATACATTAAGCAACTTCAATAGTGCCACAGCAAATACAGGTACTACAACATCTGCTTCTATCATAGGTATTTCAAACACATCAACAACTGCTCCCGTAAATATTGGTAACAATAGTGTAAGTGGATTGACTAATAGTGCCAACGCAGCAGTGAACATGATTGGAATTTATTATGCAGGCCCAACTACAGGGGTGAGTGCTGTTAAGAACAATATTATCTATGGAGTATCTGCCAGCAATGCATCAGCTACTTCGTCTATACCTTATGGTATGTATGTGGCATCAGGTACTTCTGTTTTCAGTAACAACATCGTAAGAATGGGAACTACCAACGCTACTATTGCAAATGCCATTCATGGTATTTATGATGTTTCAGGCTCGAACAACTATTATTACAATTCTATTTATATTGGTGGTTCATCTGTTGGTACTACGGCCAATAATACTTATGCTTTCAGAAGTGCAAGTACGGGTACACGTGCATTCCAGAATAATATTTTCATGAATGCTCGTTCTAATGCAACCACCGGTGGTAAACATTATGCCGTTGCTGTTGCAGGTTCTACCGCAGCTCCAACAGGATTAACTATCAGTAACAATGATTATTTTGTTACAGGTACAGGTGGTGTGTTAGGTTTATATAACGCTGCGGATGTAACTAGTTTGGCTAACTGGAAAGCCACTACATATGCTTCGGGTAAAGGTCCTGGTTTGGATAACAACTCATATTCCAATGAGCCTAATTTCAACGCTCCTACATCAGCTGTTCCTGATTTGACTATCAATGGTGCTATCGCTTCGGTTTTAGAAAGTCAAGGAACACCTATCTCTGGTATTACCACCGATTACGCAGGTAACACCAGAAACGTGAGCACTCCAGATATTGGTGCTTACGAATTCAATGGCATATCAGCTGTACCAGTAATCAACAGTGTATCATCCGATCCTAACAATTGCTCTGCTGTTTCACATGCTGTCACAGCTTCCATCACTGCATTGGGATCGCCTTTGACTTCTGTTCAAATCAATTACTCTTATAACGGTACTGCACAAACGCCTGTTACTATGACTTTATCAAGTACCAGCGGAAGTACTTATACTTATTCGGGTTCAATTCCTGTAGCTACACCAGCGAATGCTACTGTAGCATGGTCTGTTGTCGCAACTGACGGCACATTTACTGTAAGCAGAAGCGGAACAAATTATACAGATGCTCCTAATACTGGAATTACTTTAAATGCAACGGCTTCTGTAAATCCTGTTTGCACAGGTTTGGGTACAACTCTAAGCGCGAGTGTTTCTCCGGCTTATACTAATATCAGTGAAGGGTTTGAAGGGGCTACCTTCCCACCAGCCGGCTGGACTTCATTGAATGCAGGATCAGGAAACTCATGGGCATCGGGAACAGGGTATGTATGTACAGGCACTAAATCAATGCAGTATTCTTATAGTTCATTATATGCTGCCAATGCATGGATGATTTCTCCTTCTATCAATACAGTTGCTGGTACTACTTACACTGTTTCATTTAAATATAAATCTTACGGAAGTACCACATCTCCTGAAGCATTGAAAGTTACTTATGGAACTGCCGCTACTGCTGCAGCTCAAACTAATGTAATCTGGAGTAATGCTTCTATTTCCAATACAACTTGTGCAACTGTTACCACTACATTTACTGCCCCAACAACAGGAACTTACTATGTTGGATTCAATTGTTACTCACCTGCCAACTACTGGTATTTAGGTGTTGATGATATCAGTATTACGGGTGGTATCAATAGTTCAGGACTATCTTATTCATGGTCTGATGGAAGCAGTGTTGTTTCAACAGCTTCATCATTCTCATCAACAATAAATTCTACAACAACTTATACGGTTTCGTCTACTATCAACAGTTGCCCTATTTCGGGTTCTGTTGCAGTTACAGCAACTCCATTACCTTCTGCTCCTTCAGCTGTCGGTACTGCACAGTGTGGAACAGGAGTGCCATCTATTACAGCAACTACTGCAGGACAAAATGGAACTTTCAGATGGTATACTGCATCAACAGGCGGAAGTGCTATTGCAACAGGAGCAACTCCTGTATTACCTTCTATCAGTTCCACAACAACTTATTATGTTTCTGAAGATGGAGGTTCTGGTCCATCAGGATCATGTGAAAGTTCTCGTACAGCCGTTACAGTGACTGTTAATCAACCTGATGCTATTGATGCGGTTGCTGATTTTAATACATTATGTTTAAATGGTACAGTGAGCTTGAGTGTAAGTAATATTGCTTCAGGTCCTTCTAATAACTATACATTTACATGGACAGCCATTCCTTCAACAGGAAGTGGAATCACTTCAACTGTTACAGGCTCAACTGCAGCAATTACACCAACAGCTACCGGAACATATAAATATATTGCAACAGGCGTAGATGGAATATGTTCTATTAAAGATACAGTGACTGTTTTGGTTAATGGTTTGCCTCCCATTCAATCTGTGAATGCAAGTGCCACAACTGTATGTGCAGGAACGCCTGTAAATTTATCTACTCAGATTATTACTAACTCAAGTGGCGCATTTATTACATCAACAAATGGTACAGTAAACATTGGAAATGATGTTACAATATCTGCTGCCAATTCAAACTACACTGCATTTTGTAACAAAACAGCTCAATATAGAAGTCAGGCGATTATTACTGCTTCAGAATTAACAGCAGCAGGTTTGTATGCAGGAAATATCACTTCACTGGCATTCAACATCACTGCTGCGGGCGGTGCTACCACCAACAGTAACTTTACAGTTAAAATCGCAGGTGTATCTGAATCTGCTTTTGCTACCACTTCATTCCTGACTCCTTCCATGACAACAGTGTATGGTCCAAGCACCTACACACATGGTAGCAGCGGCTGGCAAACGATTACATTTGCTACACCATTCGTATGGAACGGGACTTCTAATTTGTTGATTGAAGTTTCTCATTCCGGTTCAAACTTGGGCGGTTCAAATAACGCCACTACATATTATTCAACAACAACCGGAAACACTTATCTCTATTCTACTGCAGCATCTCCAACAACAGGTACTCAGGCAACTACAAGGTTGAATATGCAAATCGGTGGTAGAGTAGGTAATGATCTAACAGGCAATTACAACTGGACCTGGACTCCGGGTTCATTGTCTGGAGCAACTCAGACTGTTGCACCGACAACTACCACAACATATACTGTAACCGCTCAAAATCCGACTACGGGTTGTACAAAATCCGGTAGTGTTACTGTGACAGTAAATGAATTGCCTGCTTCTGCAGAAACGTCAAACTCATCTCAGTGTGGATTGGGAGTTCCTACATGTTTTGCCGCAGGAAGCACCAATGGAAATTATAGATGGTATTTAACTGAAACCGGCGGAACAGCTATTCCGGGAGAAGTGAATAATTCACTGAACACTTATAGTATTTCTACAACAACTACTTTCTATGTTGCCATAACAAATGGTACTTGTGAAAGTATACGAACTCCGGTTACTGCCACAGTAATTCTTCCTGATGCTGTTGATGCAACTGTAAATAATTACGCTGCTTGTGCCGGATCTTCAATCAATCTGTCAGCGATTCAAACCGGAACTACAAACAATTATACATTTACATGGACAGCTTCACCTTCTCAAGGCAGTGGCATTAATAGTTCTGTTACAGGAAGCAGTGTTTCTGCTCAACCTTCAACGTCCGGTAATTATGTTTACACACTAACTGCTGTTGATAATTCGCTGGGTTGTACAATTATTGATACACTTCAGGTTCGTATTGATAGTTTACCTACAATATCGTCAATCACAGCAACACCTGCCTCATACTGCGCAGGTGGTAGTTCAACAATAGCGGTAACTTCAAATTATTTCAGCAATGGTTCTGCAACTGCAGCAACATATACTGCTCCTCCTGCAGTTTCCTCGGCAACAACCGATGAAGATTTAGGTAATGTCACTTTAACTCAGGGTTCAAATACAATTATAAATAACACAACTGCAAGAAACAGTTTAGTAGGAACTATTGGTACAGCTTCGGGTACTGCTGGTAGTTACTCCAACTTTACAGCATTTGGACCTTATGCAGTAACTGCGGGTCAAACGTATAGTTTCTCTGTGAGTTCATTAAAACAAACGACTGCGTTTTCAAACTCAATGGCGATTTATATTGACTATAACAGAGATGGTGATTTCGAAGATGCAGGAGAGGCTGTTTATGTAGCTTCAGCAACTGTTTCAGGGAATCATACTGAAACAGGAAGCTTTACAATTCCAAATACAGCAAGTCTTGGTGTTACCAGAATGAGAGTGATATGTAATGAAGGTTTGATAACTGGTCCAACCATGTCTATCAGCTATGGTGAGTTTGAGGAATATAATTTACGAATCAGTGGAACAGTTACAGGTGTAAATCCTGCATATACTTATTCCTGGAATCCAGGAAACATATCAGGAGCGAATACTACCGTTTCTCCGTCGATTACCACTACTTATACAGCAACTGTTACAAACGCTGCTACCGGTTGTTTCAGTAGTTCGGATGTGGTAGTTACAGTAAACCAATTGCCTGCAGCTCCATCAGTTAATGGCTCTGAGCAATGTGGAGCCGGTATCCCTGCAGCTTCAGTTTCTTCAAATTCAGGAGCGGCATCTCCAAGGTTCAGATGGTATTTAGCTTCAACAGGAGGCTCACCTGTTCAAGATTCAACATTGAATACTTATGCCAACAGTATTTTGGTAACTGATACTTTCTATGTGTCTGAAGTCAGTGCTTTTGACTGCGAGGGTCCAAGATCAGCAGCTTTAGTGGCGACTGTGAATCAGCCTGATCCACTTACTGTTGATGCAACTACAACCAATGTTTGTCTGGGTGGTTCATTTGATATCAGTTCGTCATATACATCCACACTGAACTACTATTCAACTTATGTATTATCTGTAACACCGTTATCAGGCAGTGGATTAAGCAGTTCAGTATCTTTAACGGACAATGGCACAGGAACTGATCCTTATACCATTACACCAACAGCTCCGGGAACTTATGTTTTCCAAATTACAGCAAACGATGTCGATCAGGGTTGTATCGCTTACGCATACAAAACCATTACAGTGAGTGCGTTACCTGTAATCGACAGTGTGAAAGCTGGAGCCAGCAGTGTATGTACTGGTAGCACAGTTACGCTGAATGCTTATTCTTCAGTATCAGTAGTTACATCAGGACCTCAGGTATTGCCTACCGGATATTGTGCCGGTGGTGGTGGTACTAATACCGCTGACGAACAAATCTTTGGTGTAAGTTTTGGTTCAATGGTTAATATTCAAACTGAAAACTGTAGTTCTAACTATGCTGATTATTCATCCAGTATTGCTGCCCCTACAGTTACTCCTGGTCAGTCATATCCATTCTCAGTAACTCAGAATGAGTGTGACGGAGCTACTTACTATTCCAATGGCTTATCAATCTTTATTGACTATAACCGTAATGGTTTATTCACTGATGCGGGAGAACAAGTGTATACCACTTCAGTTACTTCTGCAGCATCAGCATCTGGTTCGAACATAAGATCAGGTACTGTCACTATTCCTTCAACTGCATCTGCCGGTTTGACCAAGATGAGAGTTGTTGTGATTGAAGGTGTTACTTCACCTACAGCTTGCGGAACCTACACTTATGGTGAGACAGAGGATTATGCTGTAAATATTTCCGGTAATGTAGTGACTACTATACCGGTGAATCCTAACCTGACTTACACATGGAATCCGGGTGGAGCGACAGGATCAACTGTCACCATCAATCCAACTTCATCAGCCAGCTATACATGTACAGTTACTAACGCAGCAGGTTGTACAGCAACTTCTTCTGCGATTGCTATCACTGTTAATCCTATACCTTCAGCACCTGCTGTGTCTAATTCAACACAGTGTGGTTCAGGTGTACCAACTTGCTCTGCTACTGCTTCAGTAGGAGGTACGTTAAAATGGTATAGTGCTGCAACGGGAGGTACATTGTTGCAGACGGGAGGTTCAACTTATACA
This sequence comes from uncultured Chitinophagaceae bacterium, assembly GCA_937897585.1. GTDB lineage: Bacteria > Bacteroidota > Bacteroidia > Chitinophagales > Chitinophagaceae > Ferruginibacter. Next base: position 11,207 of record CALCNY010000222.1, read on the forward strand.
GGTTCTGTATCAACTACTACCCATTTCTATGTATCTGAAACTTCAACAGCAGGTTGTGAAGGACCAAGAGCCGATGTTATGGTTACTGTAAGTCAGCCTGATCCGATTGTAGCTACTTCAAACGGTCCAATTTGTTTGAATGGAAGTCTTAACCTGACTGCAACAGTAAGCTCGGGCACCAATTCGAACAACTATACTTATGTATGGGGTTCAACTTCAGGATCCGGTATAACAGGAACGGTTAGTGGCGGAACTGGTTCATTTGGAACGCCTGCTACTACTTCTGTTGTTCCAACATTGAATGGAACTTATGTTTATACAGTTACTGGAACTGATGCTTCAGGTGTCAACACTTGTACTTCTTCAGCTACAGTAAGTGTATTAGTAAATGCAAATCCTGTTATCACCAGTTTGACAAGCGCAGCTACAACTATTTGCTCAGGAGCAAGTACCAATCTTGTTGCTGCCTCTGTTGTAAGTGCCACCGGTAATGCAACATTGGGTGCTGGTGGTACTGTAGGTTCAAGTTATGATGCGATCTTCTATCATCTTTATGGCGGTAACAAATCTCAATACCTGGTTCGTGCTTCAGAATTGACAGCACTTGGTTTGGGAGCAGGAAATATCAATTCATTGAAAATAAATATGAATACAGTCACTAGTGCTTCTTATGGAAGTTTTGCTTTGAGTATCGGTTCTACCGCTCAGACTGTCATGACTACGACCATGATTAGCACAGGATTAAATCAGGTTTACTCTTCAGCAAACTTTACTCCTGCAACAGGTTCAAATACATTCACCTTCAGTTCTCCATTCTATTGGGACGGAACTTCCAATGTGGTGATACAATTCTGCTGGAGCAACAACAATACCGGTGGTACCAGCAACTATGCAAAAATTGATGCAACTTCATTCGTGTCTTGTGCATATTACAGAGCAGATAGCCAGACTCCGGCTACTATTTGTGGAACAAATGCCGCGACAGGTACTACATCAAACAGACCACAGTTTGTATTCAACGGAGTGTTGGCTACAAATTTAACCAGCACATACAACTGGGTATGGACACCGGGCAATTTGAGTGGAAGCAGTGTTGCGGTATCTCCAACAGCAACTACTTCTTATCATGTAACAGCGACCAATCCATCTACAGGATGCTCAACCAGATCAGCAGACTCATTGACAATCACTGTGGCACCTGTATCAGTAACAACAAGTGCAACACCAGCTACTCCTATCTGTGTGGGTTCAAGTGTAAACTTATCATCTAATGCAGTTGGTCAAGCTCCGCTTTCTTATTCATGGAGCAATGGTACTTCAGTTGTAGGAACAAGTGCAACGTTGACCGTTAGTCCAACATCAACCACCATTTATACTTTGACGGTGAGAGATGCTTGTAATAATCCTGCAACCTCAAGTGTAACAGTAACTGTGAACCAAAAACCAGTTGCTACTATTGCTCAAACAAGTCCTATTAATATATGTTCTCCTGCCACGCAAACATTGACAGCATCTGCTGATTTAGCTGGGTCTACTTTCCAATGGACATTGAATGGTACGAATATCAATGGTGCCACTTCATCTTCATATACTGCTACTACAAGTGGCACATATGCAGTTGTGGCGACTTCGGCTGCAAGTTGCGTAGGTCTTGCTTCTGCAGGTGTGGTAGTGAACATCAATCCATTGCCAAGCAGCATCACTTTCACACCTAATCCGGCTTCATTGGCTTATGGTTCAAATTTAAATATTACAGCAGCTACCAATACAGTAGTTCCTTTATCAGAAAACTTTGATAATAACGCACCGGCATGGACGATTACCAATGGAGGTACATCTCCGGCTACCAATAACTGGACAATTAAGACATCACCAATGACTTACACCGCGGGAACAGAATCATTTACGAATTTCTCTACAAGTCAGGGTGGTGGATTCATTGGCTCATTTGCTTCAGCAGGAACCGGAACTACAAATACTGTTATCACATCACCTGTATTCTCAACACAAAACTTGTCATCAGCTAATCTGTTGTTTGAACATGTATATAAGAGAAAAGGAAACTTAACAGATGTTACCTTGGTTGAAATTTCTACCAATGGCGGTACAACATGGTCAACACTCGCTACTTATGGAGCAGGTTCAAGTTTGGGAACTGTTGCTTTAAATAGTCAGGCAACAACTCCTGCATCTATCAGTCTTGCTTCTTATTTGAATCAAAGCAATTTAAAAATCAGATTCAATTACACCAGCACAAATGGTTTCTATTGGATACTTGATAATGTGAGAGTAAATGGTACTTCAAATGAAACATTTACGTGGACACCATCAACTGCACTTAATGCAACTACTGGTGCAACGGTAACTGCAAGTCCAACTTCAACTACAACTTACAATGCAACAGCTACCAATATATTTGGCTGTACCAGCAACGGAAGTGTAGTCGTAACCGTAAGGCCTACAGGAGTGATAAGCGGAACTGCTAACGTATGTGCTAATAATACAACAGCTACATTGTCAATCGCTGTCGCCGGGAATGGTCCTTGGAGTGGTACTTTGTCTGATGGAACATCGTTCTCAGGATCTTCAAGTCCTATTACGGTAAGTGTTACTCCAACTGCAACAACTACATACACCATCGCTACTTTGACTGATGCAAATGCTTCATCAATTGCAAGTGATTTGACAGGTAGCGCAACAGTTACTATCAGAGCACTTCCAACAGCGGATATCACCAACAATACCGGTTCAACAGTATTGACTTGTGCCAGAACTTCGATTTCAGTAACGGCAACGGGTGGAGCTACTTATTCATGGGATAATGGTTTAGGAAATACCGCTGCAGCTTCAATAACTGCTCCGGGAACTTATACAGTTACTGTATCAAGTAACTTCACTTGTACATCGACAGCAAGTATAACGGTAACACAAAATTTGGCCACTTCTTCAAGTACAACTCCAATTACAGCTTGTGACAGCTACAACTGGAATGGCACAGTTTATACTTCAAGTGGCACTTACACTTATCACACTACCAACAGTATAGGTTGTGACTCTACTGCTATTGTTGTGTTGACTATCAATAACTCAACTCATAATAGTACTACACAAACTGCATGTGAATCTTACACTTGGAATGGCTCAACATATACGACAAGTGGAACTTACACTTACAGTTATACAAACGGGTCTAGTTGTTTATCTGTAGATACCTTACATCTAACAATTAATCCACGTCCAGCGATGCCAACACTGGCTTGTTATGAGACGGCTACATTTAATTCAACATCATGTTCATGGGTAGTAACAGGTACAAAGCCTGAAATGCCAACATTAGCTTGTTATGAAACTGCTACATTCAACACAACATCATGTTCATGGGTAGTAACTGGAACACAGCCTGCTGCTCCAACAGGATTAGCTTGTTACCAAACAGCTACCTTCAATACAACATCATGTTCATGGGTAGTTACAGGAACACAACCAACTGCTCCAACAGGATTAGCATGTTATCAAACAGCAACATTTAATACAACATCATGTTCATGGGTAGTTACAGGCACACAGCCTGCTGCTCCAACAGGATTAGCTTGTTATGAAACAGCTACATTCAATACAACATCATGCTCATGGGTAGTAACAGGAACGCAACCTGCTGCTCCAACTGGATTGGCTTGTTATCAAACAGCTACATTCAACACAACAACATGTGCTTGGGTAGTTGCAGGTACTGCACCTGCGGCAATTGTAACTACAACTTCATCTTGTAATTCATATACATGGTCTGCTAACGGACAATCATACACGCAAAGCGGAACATATAGTTACAACGCAAGCTGTCAGGATTATATTTTGAATTTGACAATTAAGCGTTCTACTTCAAGCTCAACGCCTGTATTTGTTTGCTCTTCTCAGGTTCCATATTCATGGAATGGTGGAAGCTACAGTACAAGCGGAACGTATAGTTACACAACAACTAACGCTGCAAATTGTGATTCAGTTGCAACATTAGTATTAACAGTAGGAGCTTCAATCCCAACAGCAGTAAGTTCAGTAACGCAGCCAACTTGTTCGGTTGCTACTGGTACCATTGTTGTAACATCACCAACAGGAGCGGGCTTACAATACAGCATCGGCGGTGCTTATCAGTCATCAACTACATTTAGTGGGGTTGCTGCTGGTACCTATTCTCTAACAGTTAAGAATGGTTCTGGATGTTTCTCAACTCCAGCATCTGTGACTGTAAATGCACAGCCTGTTGTACCTGGTGCTACAACAGTTACGGGTCAGGTGAACGTATGTAATGTGATTGGAACGAACACTGCACTTACTTATACAGCAAGTGCTCAAGGTGCTACCTCATACACATGGACGTTACCTCCAAATACTACTTTGGTATCTGGTCAGGGTACGGCAACGATCAGCGTTAAGTTCTTATCAGGATTTGCATCACAAGCCAACAAAC
>CALCNY010000223.1 GCA_937897585.1 uncultured Chitinophagaceae bacterium
ATTGAACCTTTGAAACAAACTCATTTGTAAAAATGATAAAACTCATTCAACGAATACACTTTCAATTCCTTCATAAATTTTTCTGTAACAACATTATTCTCAATCGTAATGATTTTGTTTTCTCCTTTTTTTAAATTGAAGTAATTATCTGATGCATTAATCGCCGTTTTTTCAGTGTACAAATAAACATATTGTGCATCACAACTTGATTGAATAGCAATACTGTTGTCACCTTTTCTTTTTACCGTGAATTTAGGTTGGTGTTTAATCAAATCTTTTTTATTGATGGTTTCAATTGACAGTTCAGGATGGTTTGAATATGCTTTTTTAACCGCATACCAAGCTGCTTTCTTGACTCCTTTGTAATCAATAATACTCCAGCTTGTAACCGGCCAACAGTCATTCAATTGCCACAATAATGTACCCATATTCTTCGGAAAATGGCTGAAATGAGTTACGATAACATTCTTCAAAATGAAGGCCTGCATGCATTGCGTGATGTAGCAATAATCTTTCAAACTTAATTTTGAAAGTGTTGAAGAGTCAATGAAATAACGAAGTAGATAATGATTCAGTTTATTGAAACCTGCTCCTGCTTTTTGATGCGCATTGATTTGATCTGAATAAAGAAATCTGTTTGACGAATCTGTATAAGAAAGAACAGAATGATAATCTGGCATCGACTGCATACCATACTCACTTACAAATCTTCCGGTTTTGGTTTTAAAAACTTCCCAGTCTTCCAATCCCCACCACAAACCCCAATAATGACTATCGCCTTCTGTAAAACTTTCTTGATGTCCCCATCCATTTTTAGGAGAGGTTGTCACATAAGGGCGAGTGCTATCAAATTCTTTTACCCAAGCAGTTAGAGAATCTTTGAAAAGGGTTTGGTATTCATTCCAAATTTTAATTGAATCTTGTTGATGCAAATTGAACTGCGACTGCCAACCCCAATTTTTCCATCCTTCTTCGATTTCATTATTGCCGCACCAAAGCACTATGCAAGGATGATGCCTTAGTCTTTTGATTTGTTGTTTTACTTCTTCTTTTACATTGGATAAGAAATTGTTATCACCGGGATACATGGCACAGGCAAACATGAAATCTTGCCAAACATAGATGCCCATTGAATCACAGAGGTCGTAGAAATCATCGGTCTCATAAATGCCACCGCCCCAAACACGAAGCATGTTCATGTTGGCGTCTTTAGCATTTTTCAATAGTCGCCTGTAATCGTCTCGAGTTAATTGACTCATGAATATATTCTCCGCAGGAATCCAATTAGCGCCTTTCATGTAAACAGGCAAATCGTTTTTTTGAAAATAGAAACTTGTTCCAAATGAATCTGGCTCCTGAATGAGTTTTATGTCCTTGGTTCTTTCTTGATTCAATTGGTCTCTTTCCCTTTGAATTTTTTCAACAGTAGAAAGGCCGTTGTAAGCGTCAATCCAAATGTTTTTGTAAATACCGGCGCCAATAAATGTCGGGCCCCAATCCCAGCCAAACTGAAACTGTGCTTTTCGCGCATATACGCGACTGTTATCAGGTCTAACTAATGGTAATTGTGATTTTGCAATGCTGTCTGTAATCCGTTTTGCAGCATGAAAATAAATCTGGAATTTGTTTTGCCCAGACTTGATAATACTTTTAATCGGAATAGTCCAATACCTAAACATGTTGTTCGCTTTCAAAATCACCGAGTCATTCAGGTACACGTCTGCGTAAGTATCAAGGCCATCAAAATTGATATCAATATTTTGTCTTCCTGTCAAGCTTGGTTTGAAATCGAAATAACATTGATAGATCCAATCAGTCGTATCAATCCAAGTTAGATTTTTTTCGTTGGTGCCGAAATAAGGATTGGGAATGATCTTGTTTTTTACTAAGTCTGCATGAACAGAACCTGGTACAGTAGCAGGTAATAAGCGATTTTCAATTATAGATTTGAATGCCCAGTTTTGATTCAAATTGATAATTGAATTCTGCGCTGAACAGTTGATAATTATGCAGCTTAATAGAAATAATGAAAGTAATCTTATCATAAACTGGATAGTAATGTTACCATCTTGGAAACTTCTGTTGCATCAAGTATAACTGTTTTTAATTGTTCTTTCATAGTTGGGTTGTTGAAACTCATTTTCGAATCAATTGTCGTTCTTGCTGAACTATGAAATTCAACTGCGCCTGATTGTTTGGCGATGGATGTGATATTATCAGAACGCAATCCGCTTCCTGGCATGATGATGATTCGTTCATCAGCTTGTCTGATTAATGCAGTAATCAATTCAATTCCTTCTAATGCCGTTGGTTGTTGTCCGCTTGTCAATATTCTTTCGCAGCCACAATCAATAATATCTTCCATAGCTTTGAAAGGATCGTTGGCTCTATCAAATGCTCTGTGAAAAGTAACGCTCATCGGATAGGCGAGGTTCACCAATTGTGAAGTTCGTGTTTTGTCAATAGTTCCATCTGCATGAAGCAATCCAATCACAACACCATCACAACCGATTTTTTTGCATTGTAAAATATCTTCTTTCATGATGTCAAATTCATCATCTGAATAAAGAAAATCGCCGCCACGTGGACGAATGATGGGAAACAATTCGATAGAAACTTTTTGACGTGCAGCTTTAATCATGCCAATTGATGGGGTAGTGCCGCCTTCTCCTGGATTGTCGCACAATTCAATTCTATGAGCGCCGCTTTGTTGAGCGAGTAAGCAGCTTTCAATATTAAATGCAATGACTTCGAGTTTGAAATTCATTTTTATTAAATCAAAAATTTAGAATCGTGAATTTTATTTTCAGTATCACTTTTAACACTGAATACAAACCCTTTTTGTATGGCATAAGCGCCGTATTCGCCTTTTTTATTCATGGCTAAAAATCCTACTTGTAATGTTTTTGCTTTTTCAGGATCACGTTTTATAATTCGTTCACAAGCTTTTTTGCAGGCCTGCTCAGGTGAAAGTCCATTTCTCATGTATTCAACAACGGTGTGCGTTCCACAAATTCTAATCACTTCTTCGCCAAGTCCGCTGCTGGTGGCTGCGCCAATTTCATTGTCTACAAATAATCCGGCTCCGATAATGGGTGAATCTCCAACACGACCATGGATTTTATACGCCATTCCTGAAGTGGTAACGGCACCAGATAAATCGCCATTATCATCCATCGCAACAAGCCCCATTGTGTCATGATTCAATGTTCCATCTTCAAAAAACATTGGAGCAAAAGGGCCATTTCCTTGCTTTTTTTCAATGTTGATTTCGGGTTTATATTGACTTTTTTCCAGCCATTGTTTATAGGCTTTTTTGGCATCTTCTGATAATTCGCCCGATTCTAGATTGAATCCATTTTGCAGCGCGAATTGCTGTGCACCTTGTCCAACCAAAATTACATGTGGTGTCGTTTCCATTACTTTACGTGCTACTGAAATCGGGTGCTTGATTCGTTCTAATCCAGCAACAGATCCGCAATTGGCTTTCTCATCCATGATACAAGCATCTAAAGTAACGATGCCATCTCTGTCGGGAAAACCGCCTAATCCCACACAACAATTGATGGTGTCTTCAATGTATCTGGCGCCGGCTTCTACAGCATCAACTGATTTGCCTTTGGCTGATAATATCTTCCAGGCCTCAGCATTTACAGGCATTCCGCTATCCCAAGTTGAGATGACGATTGGTTTTTGCACCGGCTTTGAAAAGCTGGGAAGTTTAATTGCAATCAGTCCAAGTGAACTCAACTGCAGAAATTTTTTTCTATCCATCTAAAGATTTTTGTTCTTTTAATAATTTGATTTCAGCAAATGATTCTGTGTTGGCATACATACCAAAGGCGCCTGTAAAAACGCCTTTCATGGGCGAAGTTTTAGAAGCCATTGCCAATACAATATCTTCATCTTCAGGATTCGAATCGCCCTCAAATCGATGGGTTTCTACAATTTCAAAATCGGTTGCATTTAAATGATTTCCGTTTCGAAGTTGTTTGTCGAATTCGATATTCAAATCCAAATTAAATCCTCTTGATTTCAAATCTGTAATGGCTTCTACAACCGTTTCATAACTTTTCATTTTTTTATTTTCAAATTATGTAATTCGGCTGCAGCTATTTCCATTTAAAATCATTGTTAGGAATGATGAAAATGATTTGCCAAACTAAGACAAAAAAATCATAACCAATCAACTAGTTTTTAACATGTTTATCCTCAATTCTGCTTGAAAATCAACTTTTGCTCCAATAGTTTACGTACATTGCATAGGCTTTATTTTAAGTATAAATCTTAATTAAAAATAAGGGCCAGTGAATAAAATAAAATTATGAGTAAATCGAAAAAGTCGGGCGGAAAAAATTCATCTCAAACTTCGCTTTTAAAAGGCAAGCTGGATATAAGCCGAAGCGGTATGGGTTTTGTAATTGTAGAAAATTTAGATAAAGACATTTTGATAAGACCTAATGATTTTGGAAAAGCATTTCACGGTGATATCGTAAGGGTTAAAGTGGCGACAGGCGGTTCAAGCATCAAAAGAATGGAAGGCAAGGTTGTTGAAGTTGTTGAAAGAAAACAAACTCAATTTGTAGGTCATATTCAGGTTAACAAAAACATCGCGTTTTTTGAAGTTTCTGGCGATAAGCCGATTCCTGATTTTTATATTCCAATTGAAAAATTAAATGGCGCTGTTGATGGCGACAAGGTAATCGTGAAATTTATCAAATGGGATAAAGATGATCGCAAACCTCAAGCTCAAGTAGAATCTGTCATAAAAGCTTCCGATGAATCTGATATGTCGATGAAAGAAATTCTCATTGAAGCTGGATTCCCTTTATCTTTTGATGAGCAATTAATAAAAGAAGCAGAATCTTTTTCGGGTAAGATTACCAGAGAGGAAATGTCTAAGCGAAAAGATTTCAGAGATATATTGACATTCACGATTGATCCGGTTGATGCGAAAGATTTTGATGATGCGATTTCTATCAGAAACTTGGATAATGGCAATTATGAAATTGGTGTTCATATCGCAGATGTGAGTCATTTCGTAAAGCCGGGTACATTAATGGATAAAGCGGCTTACGAAAGAGCCACCAGCGTGTATTTGCCGGATCGTGTAAATCCCATGTTGCCCGAAAAGATATCAAATGAATTGTGTTCATTGCGACCTAACGAGGACAAGTACACGTTTTCGGCGGTTTTTCAAATAACCAACAGAGCCGAAATTAAACATACATGGATTGGTAGGACCATCATACATAGCAATCATAGATTTTCTTATGAAGAAGTGCAGGAAATTATTGAGAATAAAGAAGGGCTTCATCAAGGAGCAGTTTTATTGTTGAATAACTTGGCACAACAATTCAGAAAAAGAAGATTTGAAAACGGGGCAATTAATTTTTCATCAACTGAAGTGAGATTCAAATTGGATGAAACAGGCAAACCTATTGGTATTGTTGTAAAAGAAAGTAAAGAAGCACATAAATTAATCGAAGAATTTATGTTACTGGCGAATAAAGCTGTTGCTGAATATGTTTCGAAAATTAAAATCAACAAAGAGCCCTTGCCGTTCCCATATCGCATACATGATACGCCTAGCGAAGAAAAGTTGAAGCCGTTTGCTGCTTTCGCCAGAAAGTTTGGATATAAATTCGATACAAACGACGAAAAGCAAGTAGCAGCTTCATTCAATAATTTATTAAGTGAAGTTCAAGGAAAGCCTGAACAACATGTGCTCGAACAATTAGGCATTCGTACTATGTCTAAAGCCATATACACTTCAGAAAATATTGGCCATTATGGTTTGGGCTTCGAACATTATTGTCATTTTACTTCACCCATCCGTCGTTATCCTGATGTAATGGTGCATCGCATTTTACAGGAATGTTTGGAGAAAAATTTGAAGCCTGATAAAAAAATAGAAGAATATTGTAAGCATTGTAGCGACATGGAAAGAGCAGCTATGGAAGCAGAACGTGCCGGAAATAAGTACAAGCAAGTGGAGTACATGAAGCAGTTTCTCGGTGATGAATTTGAAGGTGTAATCAGTGGTGTTGCAGCTTTTGGTTTTTGGGTAGAAACTGTCGATCACAAATGTGAAGGATTGGTGAGTGTGAAAGATTTAAATACTTACGATGACTTCCGCCATGATGAAACAGATTATGCTTTAGTCGGATTGAATACCAAAAAGAAATTCAGAATGGGCGACAAAATAAACATACGTGTTGTTGCAGCAAACCTTACCAAAAGACAATTGGATTATGAGTGGGTGGTGGAAGGTGGAGAAAGTAAAAAATCAAAAGTGAAAAGTAAAAAATCAAAATAGTTCAATAAGTTCAATAGGTTTAAGATGTTCAAAATGTTATTGTCAAAAATTAGATTTCAGCTAGTTTAAAAACAACCTTTTGAACCTTTTGAACCTATGAAACCTTTTAAACAGTATTAAAAAATGCATTCCTTCCCCGAACTTTCATCCTTATTCGAAAAAGATTTTACCCGCAGGCATTTTCCTGAAACACCTGTCAACTTATACGATGCCGCACAATATATTTTAAGAATTGGTGGCAAAAGAGTGCGACCTGTGAGCGTGTTGATGACGAATGAATTGTTTGATGACATTCATAAAGATGCGTATCATGTTGCAACAGCTGTTGAATTGTTTCATAATTTCAGTTTGATACATGATGATATCATGGACAAAGCGCCTTTGAGAAGAGGCATGGAAACGGTGCACATGAAATATGGCAACGATTCAGCTTTACTCGCAGGCGATGTAATGCTGGTAGCTGCATATGAGGAGATTAATAAAATTGATTTTTCGAGATTGCATGCGATACTTTCTTTATTCAGCAGAACCGCTAAAGAAGTTTGTGAAGGTCAGCAATTGGATATGGATTTCGAGAAAAAAGATTCGGTGACTATCGAAGAGTATTTAGAGATGATCAGTCTCAAGACTTCCGTGTTACTGGCTGCAAGTATGCAAATGGGTGCTATCATTGGCGGCGCCAGTCAAGGCAATCAACATCATATCTATGAATTCGGTAAGAATTTAGGAATAGCCTTTCAGGTACAAGATGATTATCTCGATGCATTTGGTGACCCTGAAAAATTTGGCAAACAGGTTGGGGGAGACATACTCGCCAACAAAAAAACATTCTTGTTGATTCATGCATTGGATGTAGCAAATGAAAAACAAAAAGCTGAGTTGTTAGCATTACTGTCTACAAACAATGAAGATAAAGTTTCCAAAGTGCTTGCCATTTTTAAAGAATGTAAAGTTGATGAATGGGCGGAGTCATTGAAAGAAAAATATTTCCTAATCGCCATGAAGCATTTGGAAGACACGGCTGTGATGGAAAGCAGAAAATCCGAACTCAGAAAACTAGCTCAATATTTATTGCAACGCGAATCTTAAATTCGAATTTTAACCATAACTCCTTTTTATGAGTAACTCATTATTCAGAACAAAAAGTATCGAAAAAATTGTTTCAGAAGGATCTGATGAATCACATGGCGGTAGCCTGAAAAGAGTGCTTACGGTAAAAGACCTTACTTTCTTTGGTATTGCAGCTATTTTAGGAGCAGGAAGTTTTAGTAGTTTGGGTGGCGCTGTTTTTAATGGCGGCCCTGGTGTTATCGTGTTATTCATTATCACAGGTATTGCTTGTGCATTCACTGCTTTTTGTTATTCTGATTTTGCAAGTCGTATACCCGTGGCAGGTAGTGCATATACTTATGCTTATGCCAGCTTCGGTGAATTGTTTGCCTGGATTATTGGTTGGGCATTAATTATGGAATATTCAATTGGAAACATTTACGTGGCTTATAGTTGGAGTGATTATTTTACTTCTTTTTTAGAAAGACTCAATGTGCACTTGCCTGCTTATTTAACAACCAGTTACATGGAAACAAAGCATGCCATTCAAGCGGGTACATCCAATCCGGAATTTTTAGCAGCTTGGAATGATTCGCCTGTAATTGCGGGAGTGAAATTCATTGTTGATTTACCAGCTTTTGTGATTAATATTTTAATTACTTGTTTGGTTTATATTGGAATTAAAGAAAGTAAAAATTTCAGCAACTTAATGGTGTTATTGAAATTGGGAGTTGTGTTTTTAATCATAATAGTCGGAGGTTATTTGGTGTTACACAACGGACTTACCCATAACTGGATGCCTGTAAATGAAGAAGGTGTGAAGTCTTTTATGCCTAATGGATTTAAAGGTGTGATGGCTGCCGTAGCTGGTGTATTCTTTGCCTATATTGGTTTCGATGCGGTAAGTGTGTTGGCGGAAGAAAGTAAAGACCCACAAAGAGATTTACCAAGAGGCATGATTTATTCGCTTGTAATTTGTACGGTGATTTACATTCTATTGACTTTGGTTTTAACCGGTGCTGTTCATTATAAAAACTTCGAAAACGTAGGTGATCCATTAGCCTTTATTTTTGAACCACAAAATTTGAATATTGCTTGGATGCAATTGTTGGTGTCAATTTGTGCAGTGGTAGCCATGACGAGTGTGTTGCTCGTTTTTCAAATGGGACAACCTCGTATATGGATGAGCATGAGCAGAGATGGTTTGATGCCTCCGGTATTTCAAAAAATTCATCCTAAGTTTAAGACGCCTTCTTATTCAACAATAATTACCGGCTTGGTAGTTGGTATTCCAATTTTGTTTACGGATAAAACTTTTGTGTTGGACTTTACCAGTATTGCTACATTGTTTGCTTTTGTTTTGGTTTGTGGTGGGGTTTTGTTCTTGCCTAAAAAAGAGAAAGTTGCCGGTAAATTTCATTTGCCGTTTATTTCATCAAAATATATTTTTCCTGGGATTATCATCGCATCTATGTTGTTGGTTTATTTCAATGTGAATCAATATTTCAGTAGTTTGTTTGTATTCAATACAGACGCTGCAACTTTAACCTACAATGTATCTGCAATCATATTCTGGATTATTTGTTTGATTATGGCAGTTGGTGCGTTTATTAAAAATTGGTCATTGATTCCATTGATGGGATTGGTTACTTGTTTGTATTTGCTTACTGGAATGACCGCCATGAACTGGGCCTGGTTTGGAAGTTGGCTGCTAATTGGATTGGTGATTTATTTATTGTATGGTTACAAGAAAAGTAAACTTGCCAATTCCTAATCCCAATCCATTATTCCTTTAAATCTTAACCTAAAAAAAACTTTCTAAACCTTATTATGAAATACGAAGTAGGAGACAAGATAATCGTTTTGCATTCTGATGAAGAAGGAAAAGTAGTGGAGATCATGAATGACAAGATGGTGATGATTGAAGTGCGTGGTGTCAAGTTTCCTGCTTATATGGATCAGATTGATTTTCCCTATTATAAAATGTTTACTCAGAAGAAGGTCGTTGAGAAGAAAAAGATTTTCGTAGATAATATCAAAAGAGAAAAAACACCTGCCAGAATAAAAACGATGGATGGCGTTTTTTTAAGTCTGGTTCCTATTTATGAAGATCGGAAGAGCGTCGTGTAGGGAAAGAGTGTCTTCGCCTGTGTA